>CAUVMU010000010.1:0-14219 GCA_963552775.1 uncultured Eggerthellaceae bacterium
CGCCCAAGGACGCTGCGATGCGCGCTTGATTCGCTTGTGGGCGGATAATTCAGGCGAGGCCATCGACTGGTATATCGATCTCATGGCCCAGAACGGTATCGAGGTGCAACTCGAATGGAATATGCCGGAAGGAACTGTTTACAAGGAATGGCCGGTAGGGCACGGAACGAATGGCGAATATCCTGCGCGTGAGGGTGACGTAGCCCAGGTGATGGACGCTTATCTGACCTCTTTCCCTGGGTGCGAGGAGCGGTTCAGCACGACGATGCAGTGTCTAATCGAAGAGAACGGCAAGGTCGTCGGGCTGTATGCGAAGGATTCGAGGGGGCTGCTCCGCATCGATGCTTCTCGCGGGGTTATCGTCGCTACGGGCGGTTACGCTTACAACAGGGAAATGTACCAGGGCCTTCACGCGGAGGATTATGCGAGCCACGGCACATTCGACGCGTTTCCAAATTGTACGGGTGATGGAATCAAATCTTTGATGTGGCTTGGAGCCGAAATGGACTCCGTGCCCTCGAGCGTGAGCTTCAACCGCTGTTTGCTGACGGCGGATATGGCCGAAGGGACCCCTTATGAGGTGGGTTCGGACGGTTATGGGTATTTCTTCTTCAGTTCGCAGCCGTTCTTGCGCGTTGACCATGCGGGTCGTCGTTTCCACAACGAAAGCGCTCCGTATGATTACGTTATGAAGGCGTCGGCGAATCGTCCTGCGGGCAATCGCTTCTGGCATCAGATTTGGGATTCGAACTGGCGCGAGGACATCGACCGCTTCCATACCGTGGGCTGCTCGACAATCTGCTATCGTGAAGGTGCAGATCATGATGCGTTCCCGGAGATGGTCGATGAATGGATCGCTCCGGAGATGGAGGGTTTCGTCGAAGCGGGATATATCGTCAAGGCCGATACCTTGGAAGAACTTGCCGAAAAGCTGGGCATCACCGATTCTGCCGCATTCCTCGAAACCTGCGCACGGCAAAACGAGAACTTCGATGTGGGGAGTGACAAGGATTTCGGGAAAGAGGCGTTCCGTTTAAGCGAACTCCGTACTCCTCCGTACTACGGTACGGTTAAATCGTGCGGGTTCACGCTGTGCACGACGGATGGCATACGGGTGAACGTCGACTTGCAACCGTATGGCAGGGACGGAATGCCTATCGAGGGCGTTCGCGTAGTCGGCAACGATCAAGGCGGATTCTACGGGGGAACCTATCCGAACCTTGCTCCGGGCCTCAATGCCGGCCGCTGTGCGACATTCGGACGTTTGGCTGGAAAATCACTGGCCGCGAAATAGAGGGCGCCGCTTGCCGTTGCGGCGAAGAGCGGCTGATTGGTTGAAGTCTACAAGGGCGCCTGTATCGTCAGGCGCCCTTGTATTTATTGTAAAGGGTCCTCTGCGCTTCCGATGGCCGTCCTGTACGTCGAGACGCCCCAACGTATAATGGCGCCATGATCTCATCTTCCCGACAACCGAGGACCGCTCGACTGCAGGAGACGGTGCTGCTCGCCGTCGGATTCGGGTGCCTAATCGCCTACAGCCGCATGCTGTCACTGGGATTCGTGGGATACCTGGGCCAGGGCTTCATGGCTTCGACCGACCCGCATTACCTCGTGCGTACGGTTGCCGGCATCGTGGTGCTCGCAGGCTGTGCCGCTGCCGGCCGTTTCGGTGTGACGGTGGCGAACCCGCGTTCGTTCATGGCGGCGACGGTGGTCATGACGTCGTCGACCATCGTGTTCGCCCTCGACGAATCGGGCATGCTCGGTCTGCCGGTCGCCGTGGTTTCCGGTGCATCGAACGCCTTGGTCATGTACGCATGGATGCTGCTGCTGAGCCGCTGCGCGATTCGACAGATTGTGGAGGCCACCCTGGGAGGGCTCGTGCTTTCGGGGGCCATCGTGATGGGGGCGCCTGCGCTGGGGACGGAAACGTGCCTGGCTATCGCTGTTATCGCGGCGTTCTGCTCCGGCGCCTTCGCGTTGGCGTGCGACCCGTACCTGGTCTCGTGTGCAGCCGACGGTCCCCTCACGCGCACTGAGGCCCGCCGTGTGCCCTGGCTGAGCGTCGCATTGCTCCTGTCCTGCGGCGCGCTCTCCGCTATGCTGTACGGTATCGCTCAACGGCGCCTTCTGCTGGTCAGCGATTCGGCCAATTACGCTGTGTTCGGGGTGTTCGCAGTGCTCGTGCTCGTTTGCACGGTCGCGCTTATCATCCGCTCGCGTCGCTGGGGGCATTTCGTGTGGGTTCCCTCGTTTGCGGTGTTCGTGTGCGCTATCCTGTTCTCGTGCTTCTCGACGGACGGCTCGCTGCAGGTTGCCCTGGGGTTCATGCTGGCGTCCGTTTTCTGTCTGCGCTTTCTGCCCTGGATGGTGCTGCCGGCGCTGTTCTCGCAGGCGGGTGTGCCGCGAGCGTTCCCTCTTGGAGTGCTGCTCGTGCTTATGAGCGGGTCGCTTTCCGCACGGCTTGGCGAGGCGGTCGGGGCGTCCTTGCCGCCGAGCGTGCAGGTGCTGAGCAGTGTGGCCTGCATCGTAGCCGTGATTCTGGCGGTGCTGCTCGCGGTCGGCTTCATGCTCGACAGGAGTTTCGGAACTGCGCTGGCCCCCGATGGCGCGCCTGCCGTCCCCGCCGAGCCGAACGGAGCGCTCGCCTCCGCTGCGTCTGCCGCGCCCGGTACTGCCGCTGCGCCTACCGAACCGACCTCTACCGACTCTGCCGCCCCCGCCGAGTCGCCCCCTGCCGGCCCCGCTGCGCCTACCGAGCCGGCCCCCGCCGCTCCCCCTGCCGCCCCCGCCGAACCGGCCCCTGCCGCTTTTGCCCCATCGAGCGAACCTCCGGCTTCGGCCGATTCCCCTGCCGAGCAGTTGCGGCTGCGTTTGGCCCGTATCGCAGAGGCCCAGAGCCTCACGGCGCGTGAGGAAGAAGTGGCCCATCTGACGGCGCAGGGATTTTCTTGTGCCTATATTGCAGACAAGCTCGTTGTTTCCAACAGCACGGTGCGTTACCATCAACAGAATGCGTACCGAAAGCTCGAGGTGCATTCGCGCAACGAGCTTATCGAGTTCGTGAACGCGGTCTCGCTCGAGGACAAGAACGATTGCGGAGGGCAATCGTAACTTCGTTATCTTGCGACCTGGGGAAACGTGTTCGATCCGGTACGCGCGCCGTGCGTTTTTTGCCAAAACCGTTAGTTTTCGCAGTATCGTCCGACGCCGATTCGCCCTACTATGTTCGGCGTTGAGAGAGGGAATCCGCACCTGCGGGCTCCACGACGTTTGCTGCATGACGAGGAGGGTCGTCGATGGCTTCTGTTTCGTGCGCTTCGCATCAGGGTTCGTCCGCTTTGCCAGAGTCCGGCTCGTCTGCTGCTCCGTTGGCTGCCGCTCCGCCGGCTGCTGGAGCGGGCGCGCATGCCAGCGCTCCCTACCCGCTGTTCATCTACCTCGAAGGTGCCCGTGTGGTCGTGGTGGGTGCCGGCGCCGTGGCCGAGCGCAAGATAGCCACGCTGCTCGAGTACGGTGCGGCCGTGACCGTGGTTGCACCCGAAGCGACCGAATCCGTGCGGGCGCTCGTTGAGCAGGGCCGCATCGAATGGCTGCAGCGGCCGTATCGCGAAGGCGATCTGGAGGGCGCGATCCTTGCAATGGGGGCTACGTCGGACGAGTCGGTGAACGCGCGCGTTCACGCCGAGGCCTCTTCACGCAACCAGCTCGTGAACGTGGTGGACGTTCCCCCGCTGTGCAACTGCATCGTGCCCTCCATCATGCGGCGCGGTCGGCTGCAGGTGGCGGTTTCCACGGCGGGCGCCGCGCCGAGCGTCGCACGCGAGATGCGTCACGACCTCGAACAGCGCTATCCCGCTTATTGGGAAACGTACGTCGACGTGCTCGCCGATGTACGCGTCCTCGTGAAGGAGCGCGTGCCGGGACCTGCTTCGGTCCGCACGCCGCTGTTCGAGGCCGTGGGCGCGGCGGGCATTGAAAAGCGCATTGCCGCAGGGGAAGAGGTAGACGCGGAGTCGCTGTATCGCGAAATCGTGGCACCGCTGCTCGAAGGGGAGGGACTATGAGCTTAGTGGCGCTGGGCGCGAGCTATAAGAGCGCGCCGATCGCTTCGCGTGAGAGGCTTGCCGTTTCCGCAGGCGATCTGTTTGCAGCGCTTGCATCGCTCGCTGCGCGCGAGGGGGTGAACGAGGCGGTCGTGCTTTCCACGTGCAACCGCGTCGAGGCGTACGTCGACGCGAAGACGGACCGCTTGGGTGCCGACGCCCTGATAGCCTTCTTCGAGGAGCGCACGGGCGCTCCCCTCGTGCGCGACGAGCTGTATCTGGAGCGCGGGCTCGATACGGTGCGGCATTTGTTCCGCGTTGTGTGCTCGCTCGATTCTCAAGTGCTCGGCGAGGCGCAGATCCTCGGGCAGACGAAGCGCGCCCTCGAGGCTGCGCAGGAGGCGGGGACGTGCTCGGACGTGCTCGCCCGCCTGTTCAAAAACGCTATCAACCTGGGGAAGCGCGTGCGCACGGAGACGGCGATCGGTGCGGACTCCGTGTCGCTTTCCACGGCTGCGTTCAAGGCCGCGCGCAACGCGTTCCCCGATTTGGAGCAGCGCTCGGTGCTGTTCGTGGGAACGGGGGAGATGGCCCAGATCGCGCTTGAGTACGTGTGCGATGCCGGCGTGAAGCGCATCGCCGCGTGCAGCCGTACGCTCGATCATGCGCGCGCGTTCGTAGAGCCGTGCGGCGGGAGCGCGCATGCCTTCGACGAGCGCTACGGTCTGGCTGCGCGGGCCGATGTGGTGTTCAGCATGACCTCGGCCCCCTGTGCGGTGTTCGAGTCCGAGCCGCTGCAGGCCGCTCGCATCGCTGCAGGTCGTGCGGACAGTCGGCTGGTCATCGTAGACGAGTCGATGCCGCGCGACGTGGACCCTGCGTGCGCTCAGCTCTCCGGCGTGTCGGTGCACGACCAGGAGGCGCTCTCCGCCGTGGTCGACGAGGGCCTTGCAGTGCGTCTCTCTGCATTGGGCGAAGTGGAGCGCCTGGCAGCCGAAGCCGAGGCATCGTTCCTCGAATGGATGCAGGAGCGCAGCGTGGCCCCCACCATCAAGGAGATGTACGAGAAAGGCGCCCTCGCCGTGCAGAAGGAGCTCGCGCGAGCCGGCAAGGCGCTTGCAAGTTCCCGCGGCCAGGAACTCTCCGACGCCGAGCGCGAGATCCTCGAAGCCTTCGGGGAGTCCATCGTGAAGAAACTGCTCCACGGCCCTGCCGCCCGTCTGCGCAAAGAGGCCCATGCAGCGGATTCCTACTACTACACGAGCTCGGCCCGCTACCTGTTCGGCCTCGATGCCTTCCCGCCGGGAACGCCGTGTCCGCACTGCGCCGAGCAGACCTGCAAGACCACCGGGACCTGCGCGCATCGGGGCACGTCGGGTGCCGGTGCCCTCCCGCGCCAGCGCGACATGCTCTCGCTTTAGCGGAACGGTACGGGGAACGAATCGATGAACAGGGAGTATTCAATGAGCATCTGCACGATAGGAACTCGCGGCAGCGCTTTGGCGCTCTGGCAGGCCAATGCGGTCGCCGACGCGCTGCGCGCGGCGAATCCCGGTCTTGAGGTCGAGCTGCGCGTGGTGAAGACGGAAGGGGACCGCATTCTCGACAAGTCCCTGGCCGAGCTTGGCGACAAGGGCCTGTTCACGAAAGAGCTCGAACGCGACCTGCTCGACGGCACGGTCGATATGTGCGTGCATTCCATGAAGGACGTGCCCACCGAGCTGCCCTGCGGCTGTACGATCGCGGGCATGCTCCCACGCGCGGATGCGCGGGATGCGCTCGTCTGCGGGCCGCGCATCGCGGGCGTGCGAGCGCTGTCCGATCTTCCCGCCGGCGCGCGTATCGGCACGGGGTCGCTGCGCCGTGCAGCCCAGCTGCGCGCACTGTTCCCCCAGGTGGTTCCGAGCGAGATTCGCGGGAACATCGATACACGTCTCGTCAAGGCCGCCGGCGACGACTACGAGGGGGCGATTCTCGCTGTGGCGGGCCTTACGCGGATGGGATGGGACGACCGCATCGCCGCGTACCTTTCCGTCGATGAGATGGTCCCGGCCGTGGGCCAGGGGGCTGTAGGCGTCGAGGTGCGCTCGGACGACGAGAGGGCTCTGGCGCTCGTCGCGAGCATTTCGCATGCCGAGACGACGGCCTGCGTCAACGCGGAGCGGCGCGTGCTCGCAGCGCTCGAGGGCGGCTGCCAGGTCCCCGTGGGCGTTCACGCCCGCTGGGTCGGCCCCGTCGAGATGCGGACGCTCGTCTTCGACGCGCTCGTAGCCGCGACCGACGGCTCGCGCGTGGCGCGCGTGCACACGGAGCGTGCCTGCGATTTCGATGCGCGACATACTGTGGAACTTTCCGACGCGATGCTCGCGGCGCTGCTCGAGCAGGGCGCACATGAAATCCTCGACGGCATTCGAGCCGAAGGGGGCGAGGCGTAATGGCTTCGACCGAGCTTCAGGGGAGCTGCTGCACGCGCGTGTACCTGGTGGGCGCAGGCCCGGGTGACGTGGGCCTTATGACGGTGCGCGGGCTCGAGCTGATCGAGCGCGCCGACTGCATCGTGTTCGATTACCTTGCCAACGAGGCGCTGCTCGCCCATGCGAAACCGGACGTCGACCTCGTCTACGTGGGAAAGAAGGGATTCGAGGCGCACATCGGCCAGGAGGGTATCAACCGTATCCTGGTGGACAAGGCGCGCGAGCTCGATGCGGCCTACCGCGCGGCGTGCGCGGGTGGAGACGCGGCCCGTCGGGCCGAGGCGGGCCGAGGACGGACGCCTTCGATCGTGCGGCTTAAGGGCGGAGACCCGTTCGTGTTCGGTCGCGGCGGAGAGGAAGCGCTCGCGCTCGCGGCGGCTGGTGTGCCGTTCGAGGTGGTTCCCGGCGTGACGAGCGGCGTTGCGGCGCCGGCATACGCGGGCGTTCCCGTGACTCATCGCGGCGTGGCCTCGTCGGTCACGTTTGTCACGGGTAATGAGGACCCCGAGAAGAACGAGCCCATGCTCGATTGGGAGGCGCTTGCGCGCATGGTCTCGAGCGGTTCGACGCTGTGCTTCTACATGGGTATGCGCAACCTGGCGTTGATCGTGGACCAGCTGTGCCGTTTCGGGGCTTCCCCGGAAACGCCGGTGGCTCTGGTCCGCTGGGGTACGACCCCGCGCCAGCAGACCGTTGCGGCCACGCTGGAAACGGCTGTTGACGAGGCCTGCGCGGCGAAGCTCGCCGCGCCGGTCATAATCGTCGTCGGCAACGTGGCGGCCCTGCGCGCCGACCTGTCCTGGTTCGAGCGTCGGGCGCTGTTCGGCAAGCGCGTCGTGGTGACGCGCTCGCGCGCCCAGGCGGGGGTGTTCTCGGAGCTGCTGCTCGACGAGGGCGCTGATGTGGAGGAGTTCCCCACCATCGCCATAGCCGACCCCGATGACTTCGGTCCGCTCGACCGCGCGATCGAGGGGCTGTCGGACGGTTCGTACAACTGGGTTGTGTTTACAAGCGCCAACGGCGTCGAGCGTTTCTTCGAGCGGTTGGCAGGTTCGAAGGCCTTCCTGCGCGGCGCGCGCATTTTTGCTCGCGCCCGTGTGGCCGCTATCGGCCCTGCCTCGGCGCGGGCGGTGGAGCGTTTCGGCATCGTATGCGACGCGGTTCCGGACGAGTACCGTGCCGAGGCCGTGTTCGACGCGCTGCGCGCCGCTGGGCTGGCCGCAGGTGAGCGCGTGCTTATTCCGCGGGCGCAGGAAGCGCGCGAGATTCTGCCGGAACTGCTCGCTGACATGGACGTTCAGGTCGATGTGGCCCCGGTGTACCGCACGGTGCTGCCCGAGGGGGGCGATGTCGAACGGTTGCGCTCTCGCCTTGCCGCAGGGGAGGTGGACGCCATCACGTTCACGTCGTCGTCTACGGTGCGCAATCTGGTTGCAGTGCTCGGCGACTCTGCGCGCGATTTGCTCTCCGGAGTGGACCTGTTCTCTATCGGGCCCATCACCTCGCGCGAACTTGAGGCTTGTGGCCTCGCGCCGCGCGCCGAGGCTGCGGAGTACACGGTTCCCGGATTGCTGGACGCCATGAAGGCAGCGTACGGGAGAGGATAGGAAATGCGCGGGGTGCGCGTGAGGATGCCGGGCCTCGGCCCGAAGCGGGGTGCGCGCGAAGATGCCGGGCTTCGGCCTGAAGCGGGGTGCGCGCGAAGATGCCGGGCTTCGGCCCGAACGATGCAAGACGAGAGGATCTGCTGCTCATGATCGGTATTTCGAAACTGTACTGTGGGGCGGTCGAGCCCGCCGACGTGCTGCGCTACCAGCGCCTGTCGGGCAAGCTCCCGAGCGACCTGCTGCAGTTTTCCAAGGACAAGAAGCCCGTGGTCGTGTGGAACTGCACGCGCACGTGCAACCTGAAGTGCGTGCACTGCTACGCGGGCTCCGACGCCCAGTGCTATGATGAGCTCTCCACCGACGAGGCCAAGGCCATGATCGACGATTTGGCCGCGTTCGGCAGCCCCGTGCTGTTGTTCTCGGGCGGGGAGCCCTGCGTGCGCCCCGATTTGGTCGAGCTTATGCACTACGCCAAGGCTGCGGGCATGCGCGTGGTCATATCGACGAACGGCACGCTCATCACTTTCGAGCTTGCGCGTGAGTTCGCCCAGGTAGGACTTTCGTACGTCGGTGTCTCGCTCGATGGGGGGCCTGCGACCCACGATAGCTTCCGCGGCGTGGAGGGCTCGTTCGACCGCGCGCTGGCGGGGTTGCGCAACGCCCAAGCTGCGGGCATCAAGGTGGGCCTGCGCATGACGATTAACAAGCTGAACTGGCGCGAGATCGACGACGTGTTCGACATCATGGAGGAGAACGGCATCAACCGTGCCTGCTTCTACCACCTCGTGTACACGGGTCGGGGCTCCGAGCTGATCGAGGAGGACCTGAGCCACGAGGAGACGCGCGCAGCCGTGCGCCTTATCATGGACCGAACGCGCTCCTGGTTCGAGCGCGGCGGGCGCCCCGAGATCCTTACGGTGGACAACCACGCCGACGGCCCGTTCGTCTACCAGGAGCTCTTGGAGGAGGACCCCGCGCGCGCCGCCGAGGTGCTGCAGCTTCTGCAGTGGAACCAGGGCAACTCGACCGGTTCGGGCATCGGGTGCGTAAGCTGGGACGGCGAGGTGTACGCCGATCAGTTCTGGCGTCATTTCTCGTTCGGCAACGTGAAGGACCGTCCGTTCTCGGAGCTGTGGACCGACGTGAGCCGCACGACCCCCGAAAGCGAGCTCATGTACCGTTTGAAGAACAAACGCCCGTTCGTCAAAGGCCGCTGCGCCTTATGCCGTTGGCTGGGCATCTGCAACGGGAACTTCCGCGTCCGCGCCGAGGCCGCCACGGGCGACCTGTGGGCCGCCGACCCTGCGTGCTATCTGACCGATGAGGAAATAGCCTGGCCGGAAGGCGAGGGTGCGACCTGCGCCCCGACCGGGATCGCCACGAACCTTAAGAAGGAGATTGCCTGATGGAACATGGAGCATTCCCTGCGTACCGCGCGCGCCGCATGCGCGCGAACGAAACGGTACGCCAATTCATCCGCGAAACGGAGCTTACGGCGAGCGATTTCATCTACCCGTTGTTCGTGAAGCCGGGCGAAGGCCTGCGCGACGAGGTCGCCTCCATGCCGGGCGTGTTCCAGCTGTCGCTCGACCAGCTTTCCGTCGAAATGGACGAGCTGTTGAGCCTGGGTGTGAAGGCGGTCATCCTGTTCGGCCTGCCCGCCCATAAGGACGATCTGGGCAGCGAGGCCTTTGATGAGCACGGCATCGTGCAGGAAGCGGTGCGCACGATCCGCGCATGCGCGCCGGACATGTACGTGATCACCGACGTGTGCATGTGCGAGTACACGAGCCACGGGCACTGCGGCAAGCTCAACGCCGACGGCACGGTCGAAAACGACGCGACGCTCGAGCTGCTCGCCGCTGAGGCCGTCAGCCATGCGCAGGCGGGCGCCCACATGGTGGCTCCGTCCGACATGATGGACGGCCGTATCGGTTTCATCCGCGCGGCGCTCGATGGGGCCGGGTTCTCGCACGTGCCCATCATGTCGTATTCGACGAAGTATGCGAGCGGCTTCTACGGCCCGTTCCGCGATGCGGCCGACTCCGCGCCTGCGTTCGGCGACCGTCGGTCCTACCAGATGGACCCTGCGAACGCTGAGGAAGGCGTGCGCGAGGCCGCATACGATATCGCCGAAGGCGCCGATATGGTCATGGTCAAGCCGGCCCTGCCGTACCTCGATGTGCTGCGCCGCGTGAAGGCGGAGCTGCGCTTCCCCACGGTCGCCTACAACGTGTCGGGCGAGTACTCCATGGTCAAGGCGGCGGCGCTCAGCGGCTGGATCGACGAGCGGCGCGTGGTGCTGGAGCTGCTGACCTCCATCAAGCGCGCGGGTGCCGACATGATCATCACCTACCACGCCAAAGACGCGGCTCGCTGGCTGTCCGAATAACCTAAGGAGCGAAAGAGAATGAACAGCTCGATGCAGGGCTTGGCCGCTGCATGCCCTCATGCGGCCAAAACGATGGGAGAATCAGGCGAAACGATGAGCGCGGGCTCCGCGGGGCGCATGGGCGGTGTCCCCGCCGGACACCCTGCCGGTCGCTCGGGCGCGCACCCTGGCGGACATTCCGGCGGCAACGGCGTCGCCGCTGCTGGACGCCCCGGCGGGCACCCCGTCGCCCCGCCGCGCGGCGACAACACCGCACGCCCTGCGCGCGGTTACCGCCCTGGTGCGGGTGAAGCCGCCCGGGCCTACGAGGAGCGCACCGGCATCAAGGCCCCGCGCATCGTCGCCTGGGAGATCACGCGCAGCTGCAACCTGGCGTGCGCCCACTGTCGTGCTGCTGCGCATTGCGAGGCGTATCCAGGCGAGCTGACGCTCGACGAGTGCAAGGCCGTGATGGACGACATCGCCTCCATAACCGATCCCATCCTCATCCTCACGGGCGGGGAGCCGCTCATGCGACCTGACATCTGGGACGTCGTCGACTATGCTCACGAGAAGGGCTTGCATCCGGTCATCGGCACGAACGGGACGCTCGTCACCGACGAGGTGGCGGCCAAGATGGCCGAGCACGGCATCCCGCGCGTGTCGGTGTCGCTCGACTTCCCCGATGTCGCCGGCCAGGACTCATTCCGCGGCAAGGAGGGCGCCTTCGCCGAGACACTCGAGGGAATCCGCAACATGCAGGCGCATGGCGTCGGCGTGCAGATCAACACGACCGTGACCAAGATGAACAACCACCTCGTCGATGAGCTGCACGATTTGGCGGAAAGCACGGGCGCCGTGGCGTTCCACCCGTTCCTGCTCGTGCCCACGGGGCGCGGCGAGGACCTGATCGACGTGGAGCTGACCCCCGACGAGTACGAGGAGGTGCTGCTGTGGGCCTTCGAGCGTCAGCGGACCTCGCCGATGCACTTCAAGCCCACCGATTCCCCTCAGTACTACCGCATCCTGCGCCAGCAGGCCGCCAAACAGGGCATCAAGGTGACTCCCGAGACCTACGGCCTTGAAGCCATGACGCGCGGGTGCCTCGGCGGCATCACGTTCGCGTTTATCAGTCACATCGGCGAGGTACAGCCGTGCGGCTACTTCGACATGAACTTGGGGAACGTGAAGGAGACCCCGTTCTCCGAAATCTGGACGAACTCGCCGGTGTTCGACGACCTACGTCATTACGACCGCTTGAAGGGCAAGTGCGGCGCGTGCGAGTACAAGGGGGTGTGCGGCGGGTGCCGCGCCCGCGCGCTGTCGCTGCACGGCGACTATCTGGCCGAAGAGCCCTATTGCGCCTACGAGCCGCCCAAATTGGTGCAGGACCGCCTGCTCGACGTCATCCAGTCCGACTTCCCTCTGGCGCACGACCCTGCGGCCGTTTTGTCCGAGCGTTTGGGCTTCACGAGGGAGAACGTGGTCAAAGCGCTCTACGAGCTGCGGAAAAAGGATGTCGTGCGGCGCCTGGGGGCCTCGTTCGACTCGCGTAAGCTGGGATACTCTTCGACGCTCTGTGCGCTCGCCGTGCCAGGCGGCCCCGACGCGCTGCGTCGCGCTGCGTCGATTGTGAGCGAGTACTCGCAGGTCACGCATAATTACGGGCGCGAGGGGCATTTCAATCTCTGGTTCACGCTCATCGCGCGCGACCAGGTCGAACGTACGCGCGTGCTCTCCGACATCGTCGCGCGCACGGGTGTCGAGGAGGCGCTCGATTTGCCCTCGACGGGACGTTACAAGATTCGCGTCGATTTCTCGGCGACCGACCAGGGCGCCGCCGAGGCGGCGGAGCGCTCGCATCGCGCGCACGGCTCGCGTCCCGCGAACCCGCTCCAGATGGGGGAGGGGGTCGTCGTCCCGCGCCCGTTCGACGCTTCGGATGAGGAGGACATCGAACTGATCCGCTGGGCCCAGGGCGATATCCTGGCATTCGACCCCTCAGTTGACGTGCTCGACGAGTTCCCCTTCGCGACGGCCGCCACGCGCATCAACGGCCGCCTCGGCACGACGCTTACCGAAGACGACGTGATCGAGCGTTTGCGCGGTTGGCTGGCGTCGGGCATCGTGCGACGTTTCGGCGCTATGGTCAGGCACCAGCCCATGGGCTACACGTTCAACTCCATGACGGTGTGGGACATTCCCGACAGCGCAGCCGACGCCGCTGGAGCGGTGTTCTCGAAGGCGCCGTTCGTATCGCACAGCTACGCGCGGTGCCGTTCGGGTTCCTGGCCGTACAACCTGTACGCGATGGCTCATGCGAAAACCGCTGATGAGCTGCAGAAACATCGTCGTACGCTCGAGACGATGCTGCAGGAGGCGGGCGTTCCTTTCGGAAAGCGCGCCGCTTTGAACACGGTTGCCGAGTACAAGAAGGCCTCGATGAGGTATTTTGAAGGGTAGCAATCAAGCCAGAGCGAGAAAGGAAGGCTCCATGTCGTTGAGCCACGAGGAATCCGCCCGCGCGTTCGCCCGCGCGTCCCAGGTCATACCCGGTGGAGTGAATTCGCCGGTCCGCGCGTTCGGCAGCGTGGGGTGTACGCCAGTGTTCTACGATCGTGCACGGGGCAGCCGCGTGTGGGATGTCGATGGCAACGAGTACGTCGATTTCATCTGCTCGTGGGGGCCCATGATCTTCGGGCACGGGGACGTCGACGTCCTCGACGCCGTGCGCGCCCAGCTTGATCGCGGGGTGTCGTACGGGGCACCGTGCGAGGCCGAAATAAAGCTCGCGGACAAGCTGTGCGAGCTTGTGCCGGGCGTCGAGGAGGCGCGCATGGTCTCCTCGGGGACGGAGGCCACCATGACGGCCATCCGCCTGGCGCGCGGGTTCACGCACCGCGACAAGTTCGTGAAGTTCGCGGGCAACTACCACGGACATAGTGACTCCCTGCTGGTCAGTGCGGGAAGCGGCGTGGCGACGCTCGGTATTCCCGACACGCCGGGCGTGACCGCGAAGACCGCGAGCGATACCATGGTGGCCCCCTACAACGATTTGCCCGCCGTCCGCGCCCTGTTCGAGACTGAGCCGGACGGCATCGCGGCCGTGATCGTGGAGCCCGTGTGCGGCAATATGGGCGTGGTGGCGCCCGAGGAGGGGTTCCTTGCCGGTCTGCGCCGTCTGTGCGACGAGTTCGGAGCGCTGCTCATATTCGACGAGGTCATTACCGGGTTTAGGGTGGCTTTGGGTGGGGCGCAGGAGCTGTTCGGCATCGAGGCCGACCTGTGCACGTTCGGGAAGATCATCGGCGGGGGATTCCCTGTGGGGTGCGTGGCGGGCAAGGCTCGCATCATGCGGAGCCTGGCTCCTGCGGGTCCGGTGTATCAGGCGGGCACGCTGTCGGGCAACCCCGTGGCCATGGAGGCGGGCCTCGCCCAACTGACCAAACTGCAGGAGAAGGCGCCGGTGCTTTATCCCGAACTCGCGCGCAAAGGGGCTCTGCTCCGCGACGAGCTGCGCGCTGCGGCTGCGGCGGAGGATGTCACGGCATGCGTGAATCAGGTGGGCAGCGTTTTGACGCTGTTCTTCACCTCCGCTCCCGTCCGTGATTGGAATACGGCTGCGACTTGCGATAAAGAGGCGTTCGCGACGTATTTCCGCACGGTACTCGACGCGGGCTTCCTCATCGCGCCGAGCCAGTTCGAGGCATTGTTCCTATCG
>CAUVMU010000011.1:0-13952 GCA_963552775.1 uncultured Eggerthellaceae bacterium
GGCTCGGACAAGTTCAAGCTGACCTCGTGGCCCGGCTACCAGATCATCGCCGATACGGCAAAGGCGACCTGGGGCAAGGCCCCCACGGCCGAGTGGATGTGCGAGGCCCACGGCCCGAGCGTGTTCAAGGCCATCCTCACCGGCGATCCCTACCAGGTGCGCGCGCTCATCGTGTCCGCCACGAACCCCGTGAACTCCTACGGCGACTCCAAGATGACGCTCGCCGCACTCAAGAAGGTCGAGTTCCTGGTCACCTGTGATTACTGGATGACACCGGCCGCGTTCTACGCCGACTACGTCATGCCCATTGCCGGTGCCCTCGAGCGTCCGACCATCCACACGAACTACGGCGTCACCGACTCCATCCTCTGCTCTCAGCGCGCCATCCAGCCGCTCTACGACCGTCACACGGATTATACGTTCTGGCGCGATTTGGCGCTCGCCACCGGCCAGGATCCCGACCAGTGGCCGTGGGAGACCGAGGAAGAGGCGTTCTACTACATCATCTACCCGCTCGGCTACCCCGTGAGCAGCTATGACGAGTTCGTGGAAACCTACCGCATGTACTTCCCGCCGCAGCGTTTCTACAAATACGGCGACGCCGGGTTCTGCACGCCGTCGCGCCGCGTCGAACTGAAGTCCTCCATCCTCGAACAGTTGGGATATCCCTCCCTGCCCACCTACATCGGTTGCGCCGAGAACGAGATCGACGATCCCGAGCTGGCTGAAGAGTACCCCATCGTGCTCACCACGGGCGGCGGCTTCATGCCCTACCATCACTCCGAGCAGTTCCAAATCAAGTCGCTGCGTTACCTGTACCCCGACCCCTACTTCTCCATCAACCCTGTGCTTGCCAAGAAGCTCGGCATCGAAGAGGGCGACTGGTGTTGGATCGAGACGCGTCGCGGCCGCATCAAGCAGCGCGCGAGCGTCGAGTCTCTCACCGACCCGCGCGTGGTGTTCGTGCCGCGCGGCTGGTGGTTCCCCGAACGCGGCGCCGCCGAAGACCCCGAGGCGCCTTTCGGTTGCCTTGAGTCGAACGTCAACGTTCTGACCTCGGTCGACGACGATCACTGCGACCCTATCGGCGGAAGCTGGGCGAACCGCGGCCTTATGTGCAAGATCTACAAGTGCGGGGAGCTCGACAGGAAGGCGTCTCAGGATGCCACATGGTCGATTCCGGGTTCTGCCAAGGAGCCGGGCGTCAGCGTTATGCCGAGCGATTCCAAGCTTGCGTACGAGCCCGTTCCCTACGACCCGAAGCCCGCGTTCGAGGTTCCCGAGGGGCTGGTGTGGGACGCGTCCCGCAAGGTCGCCTATCAGGAGGCAACGGGTTTCGTGTACGACCCCGAGTCAGGTTGGCTTATCGACGAGGCCGAGGGCGTGTGGTACGACCTGTACTCCGGTTACGCCTACGACCCGACCCAGGAGAACCTGGTGGACATGCAGACCGGCAAGCGTTACGACCTGACCACAAGAGAAGAGATCGTCATGGAAGGCGGTGATGCGTGATGACGCGGTATGTTATGGCTATCGACCAGCGTCGATGCATTGGCTGCCAGTCGTGCACCGTTGCGTGCCGTACCTGGAACGACCTGCCCATGGACATCATCTACAACCCGGTGCTGTCCGAGGGCATCAAGGGCGAATGGCCCAACGTCCATCGCAACTGGGTTCCCACGCTGTGCATGCACTGTGCGAACCCCGAGTGCGTCCCGTGCTGCCCGACCGGTGCGAGCCAGCAGGACGCCGACGGTACCGTGTGGGTCGAGGCGCGCAAGTGCATGGGCTGCAAGGTGTGCGTCAACGCCTGCCCCTACGGCATGCGCGACGTATCGCACATGGTTCCCCGCTTCGACGAGTACGTGCGCAAGTGCACGTTCTGCCGCACGCGCCGCAAGGACGAGCCGGGCAAGGACCCGTACTGCGTGCAGACCTGCCATCAGAAGGCCCGCATCTTCGGCGACCTTGATGACCCGGATTCCGAAGTGTCGAAGCTGATCAACACGCTTGAAACGACCCGCCTGATGGAGGAGCTGGGCACCGATCCCCAGATCTACTACATCCCGAACCTGGGAGGTCAGCGATAATGAAGAACCATTACTGGACATCGCCCATCGCCATCTACCTGTTCCTCGGCGGCCTCGGCGGCGGTATCGCTTTTCTGGCCTGGGTATTCTCGTCCTTCGTCATGCCGGACGCCGACATGGGCAACGTGTTCGCAGGGCCTTTGTTCGCCTCCATCCTCGCGCTTGCCCTCGGCTGCTTCTTCCTCGTGTTCGAACTGGGTCAGCCGCCGGTGTTCTGGCGCGTGTTCGCTACGGCGACGGCCATCATCAAGTGGGGCGCCACGCTGCTGTCGTTCTGCATGATTTTCGAGTTCGTGTGGCTCGTCTCCTACCTGCCGTGGGAGTGGATCTCGGGGCTGGCTGCAGCGCTCGTGCCGCTGCGCGGCGCATGCCTGGCCGTCGCGGGAGTCGCGGGCTTTGGCATCATTGTGTACACGGGCGTCATGCTCTCCACATTGAAGGCCCATGCGTTCTGGGCGACCCCGGCTCTGCCGGTGCTGTTCACCACGTCGGCCATCTCCACAGCCTGCGCCGCTTGCGCCCTGTTCATGAACATGTGGCCCGGCGCACCCACGGCCGCGTCGCTCGCCGCGTCCGTGGAGGCGTACGAGATTCTGCATCTCGTGGATATCATCCTGGTCATCGCGGAGCTCTGCATCCTGCTCATCATGATCTTGAGCTTCCTGGGCGCCGGCACTCGCACCGCCAAGCGCGTGGCGCTGCGTTGGGTTAAGGGGTCCTACGCCCCGTTCTTCTGGATCGGCATGGTCGGTCTGGGCCTGTTCGTTCCGTTGTGCCTGTACCTGGGTGGCGGCGCCGGTGCGCACTATGCGGCTCCCGTGCTCGTGCTCTGCGGTGGTCTTTTACTGCGCTATCTGTGCGTGTGGTCCGACGACCGTCAGCCGCTGCCGGGCGAGAACGAGTTCTACCAGCGTCTTCCCAAGAAGGATGCGCAGTTCCTGACAGCATGGAATGACGGCGATATGTACTAAACTAGGCAAGGGAGCGAGCTCCCGCGCGCTTATCGGTTACTTGCGGGGACTCGGCCGTCGAGCTGGGTCCCCGTTTGGCTGTCCTGCGGGTGCGAGTCCGCGAAGGCTGTCGCGCCGATGCGGCGAGCGAGTCGTTCCGCGAAGGTAGTTGAGAGCCATGGCATTGGGCGGTGGGGACGCGGGCCGTCTCGTGCAATCGCTCGGGTGCGGCTGTCAGGCCAGGGCGTCTGGGTGTTCGGTTTCGGTTCTTTCGGTCGAGAAGGGGAGGACATGGACGAATATTCGTTTGAAGACGCGCTCGCGTCGAGTACGGTCACGTGCACGTTCCCGCATCTCGAGGCCGTGAGGCTGCACGGGGCTTCGAAGGCGCAGGCATGCCCGTCACTGTTCTTTCCGGGGTGTTCGTTCATAAATTACGGGCTTCCGCTCGTCCAGGCCGTGTACGGCCTGCTCAAAGAAGCCGGTCGCGTTGAGGGTATCTCGCTCGTGTGCTGCGGCATGATTCTGGGGTACGAACCCAACGCCGACGAGGTGCGCCCTGCGTTCGAGCAGCAGCTGCGCGACCGTATCGTCGCATGCGGGGTCGAGCGTATCGTGACGGCGTGTCCGAACTGCGTGTACGCCTTGCGCGCCCTGCTCGCCCGCGAGGAGCGCACGGCGCAGGTGCAGGTGGTGGCCCTGCCGAGCGAACTTGTCGAGCTGGGTTATCGCGTGGACCCTGATGTGGCGCGCAGGATGCTGCAGGCTGAGGAGGCGGTTCGTGCTGCAGGCTCGGGCACCGCTGGCACCGACGGTGCCGGCGCTGCGGAGGGCGACGGCGCAGGTGCCGGCGCTGCGGAGGGCGCTCGTGCTGCAGGCGCCGGTGCGGAGGGCGCTCGTGCTGCAGGTGCCGGCGCGAACAACGATACGGTCGCCGCTGGCGCCGACGGTGCAGGTGCTGCTGACGCCGACGGTGCGGTCGCCGCTGACGTTGACGGTGAGCCGCTGTTCTGCGTGCACGATTCCTGCCCCGACCGCGCAACGGGTGAAATCGCCGAGAACCTGCGCGCTCTCATGCCCGCCGAGCTCATCGTCGACCCCGCTCACAACCGTAAACGGTCGTTTTGCTGCGGGTCGCGTCCGCGAGCGGCGGGACACGCCGATGCGGCCGACCGCATGGCGCGCCGTCATGCGGAAGAGGCGCAGGACGTACGGGCGCGCGCCCTGCTCACGGCTTGTGTGAGCTGTTCGTTCCAGCTGACCGTGGCGCAGCGGGACCTGCCGGTCTTCCACTACTTGGAGCTTCTGTTCGACTGGCGTATCGACTGGCGCGACGCCGAACGGTACATGAAGCTGCGCTTTTTGTTCGACAGCGCGCTCGGCGCGCGCGAGTTCGTGGGACTCTCTGCTCCCAAGGACGCTCTCGACGCAGGGGCGGCGATGTGCGCTGCGGACGTCCAAGGCGGGGCCGATGAGCGAGATTAGGCCTACGAACTGCCATTTCTGCGGTTATTGCTGCGCGTTCCTTGCCACGGTTGAAGACGGTCGCGTCATCGATCTGCAGCCCGATCCCTCGCGCTACCCCTACGACGAGCGCGTTCTGGCCGGATGTCGCCGTTGGCGCATGAACCTCGACGTGCTCGACAGCCCGCGTCGCGTGAACTACCCGCTGCGGCGTCGCGGTGAGCGCGGCTCGGGAGAATGGGACCGTGTGACGTGGGATGAGGCGCTTGACGACATCGCGGACCGCCTCGATGCGCTGGCGTGCGCGTACGGCCCGGCCACGCTGGCGAGCGCTATCGGCGGGCCCCATGCGTCGTTTTGGCCTCTCCATCGGTTCATGAGCCTGTTCGGCTCCCCGAACAACATGGGAATCGGGCAGATCTGCTGGAACCCCCGGATCTGGATGGACGTCCTCACGTTCGGGTGGACCGTTGAAGCCGACATTGTGCCAGGTCTCACAGAGTGCCTCGTCATCTGGGGGACGAACCCGGCCCAGTCGGACAATTCCGCCTTCTGGCGCTTTATCATCCAGCTCTCGAAAACCGATACGGCGCTCGTCGTGATCGATCCGCGGCGCACGCACACGGCGGCTCTGGCCGACGTGTGGCTACCGGTGCGCCCGGGGACCGACTGTACGCTCGCGCTGGGGCTTGCCCATGTCATCGTAAAGGAGGGCCTGGTCGACCGTGCGTTCGTGGACGAATGGTCCCACGGCTACGACGAGTTTGCGCTCCATGTGGAGCGTTTCACGCCCGAATACGTGGCGGATTTCTGCGGACTTGAGGCCGACGATGTCGTGCGCGCCGCCCGCCTGTTCGGAAAGGCTCGCGCTGCGGCGCTCGTGTCGGGACGCGGTATCGACCAGGTGGGGGCCTCGGTTGCGCCGACGCACCGCGCCATCTGCTGTTTGCGTGCGATCACGGGCAACGTGGACCGGCCCGGGTCCTGCGTGCTCGCGGAGGCGAGCGACTTCGTTTCCGAGGTTGATTTCGAGATGAGCGACGCGCTCACGCCCGAGCAGCGCGCTGCCTGTTTGAACGTCCCGCTCACGCCGCTGCAGTGCTTCGAGGGCTACGACGCCGCGCGCGCCCTTACCGAGAAGCTCGGTCGGCGCCTGCCGATGCGCTATATGACCTCGGCTTTGCCGGACCGCGTGCTGCACGCCATGGAGACCGGCGAGCCCTATCCTGTGCGCGCTCTCATCGTGAACGCGACGAACCCGCTGGTCACTTATGCGGACACGCAGCGGGTGCTCAGAGCCTTCCAAAGCCTCGATCTGCTTGTGGTGCTCGAGTACTACCTCACGCCCACGGCGAGCATCGCCGACTACGTGCTGCCGGTTGCGGGCGCCATCGAGCGGCCCATCTTCCAGATCCACGGCGGTGTGGCGAACATGGGCTACGGCGGGCCCGCTGCGGTCGAGCCGTACTACGAGCGGAAGACCGACTACGACATATTCCGCGAGCTGGGCACACGGCTCGGTCAGGCCGAGAGCTGGCCCGAGGAGACGCTTGCCGATGCCTTCGCCGCCCAGCTCGCTCCTACAGGCATGACCTGGGACGAGTACTGCGAACAGGGCGTGTACTTTCGCAAGCCCGCCTATGAGAAGCATCTTGAGCGCGCGCAGGACGGTGCCGTGCGCGGCTTCGCGACCGCGACGGGCAAGATCGAGCTGACAAGCGAGTTTTTGCCCGCACTCGGCGGCGAGCGCCTCCCCGACCAGGGTGCGCCCCTGCGCCTGTGCTCGCCCGAGCTCGTGGAGCGCGCACGTGCGGAGGGGGGCGCTCACCTGCCGCTTATCACGGGCGCGCGCAAGCAGCCCTACAACGCCTCCATGTACCTGGAGAACCCCGAGTTCCGCCGCCGCTCGCCGCATCCGGTCGCCGAGGTGAGCCCAGCGACGGCCGAGCGGTTGGGCTTGGCCCCCGGCGATACGGTGAGGCTTTCCACCGACCAGGGCGACGCGTGGTTCGTGCTGGCGTGCGCGCCCATGCGCGACGATTTGGTGAGCGTCGACTACGGCTGGTGGCATCCCGAGCAGGTTCCCCAGGCTCCCGATTTCGGGGGCATTTGGGAGTCGAATATCAACTGTTTGACATCATGTGAGCCCCAGGAGCCTCTGATCGGCACTTGGGCGTACAATGCCATAGACTGCGTGATCGTCAAAAGCGACCGTGCGCTTTCATGGGATATGCAAGACGGTTTAAGGCCGTCGACGAAGCAGGACGGCTGAGGTCGTCGGCGCGGCAAGCGGTTGCGACCGCTTATGAGACGGGCGGTCGAGGCCGCCGACGAGGCAGGGCGGTTGAGGCCGTTGTGAGGCCACCAACGAAGCAGGACGGTTGAGGCCGTTGTGAGGCCGCCGATGAGACAGGGCGGCTGAGGCCGTTTTGAGGCCGTCGATGAGAAGGGATGGACATGACAGAGAAAAAGCATGCGTTGCTGCTGTTCAGCAAGCCTCCGATTCCGGGATTGGTCAAAACCCGCATGACGAAGGCTAACGGCGGCATTCTGACTCCCGAGCAGTCGGCAGAGTTCTTCCGGCGCAGCCTATACGACGTGAGCGAACTGGCGATGCACGCGCTCATGGAGCTTCAGGCGGCAAACGAGGCGGCGGTGGCGGCCGACCCCTCCCTCGATAAGGTCACATACGACTTCTTCGTGTCCACGACTCCAGCCGAGAACATCGAGCTCATGAAGAAGACCTACGACGAAATCGGTCCGTGGCCGCTTGAGGTGCACTATATTTCCGACAAGGGTTCGACGTTCGACGACCACTTCGACGACGCGTTTGCCCAGATCTTCGCGCTGGGGTACGAGAGCATCGTGTCGGTCGGCGGCGATATCCCCACCATGCCGAAAAGCCACATCGTGCAGGCGTTCCAGTGGCTCGATTACTTCCAGAGCATCGGGAAGCCGGGCTTTGTGCAGGCGCCCTGCCAGGAGTGCGGCACGTCGCTCGTGGGATTCAGCCGCAATACGCCCATCGACAACCAGGGCATTTACTACAACCTCGACGGTCGCGCCGCGCTCGACGGCTATATGGAGAAGCTAAGGGGCAAGGACATCCCCTCGGCGTACTTCTCGCCCGTCGCCGACGTCGACGAGACGACCGATTTGGCGCATGCCGTGTCCTGCATGCGCGCCATCAAGGAGGCGGCGCGCTACCAGACCGACCTGTTCGTGCCGCAGCGCGTGCTCGACTGGGTCGATTTCATGGGCATCACGGTCTCCACGCCGCCCAATGACGCGCACGACCCGCGCCAGTACCTTGATGACGCGGGTGAGGAGTCGACGGCGGAGGGGACCGGGGCCGACGGCGGGGCGGCGGGCACAGGTGCCGGGGCCGACGGCGGGGCGGCGGCGCGAGCGTAAGCCCGCACGACCCGCGCGATGCCGCGCACGACCCGCGCCATGCCGCGTGCGGCGCGAGCGTAAGCCCGCACGACCCGCGCGATGCCGCGTGCGGTGCGCAGGCGCGGTTTGCGATTCGCTATTGTGTCGGGCACACCTCGTGCAGCCCGCGTGACTGGTGCCGCACCGAGTACGTTTAGACGAGGAACGAGAACATGAGCGAAACCTCCGACGGCCTTTCTGCGACCGCAGTCCTTGCGGACGAGGAGCGTCGCTTTCTGCATGCGACCACATCGCTGTGCCCGCAGTGCCTGCGCGAGTTGAAAACGCAAGTCTATGCCGATGCGGACGACGTGGTGTGGATGACGCGCACCTGCCCCGAGCATGGGGAGGTCGTCACGCGCGTCTGGAACGACGCTTGCCATTACGAGTGGGTGCGTACCAGTGCGTTTCCGAAGGTGAAGCCTCAGAACACGTGCGAGGTCACCGCGCCGTGCCCGTTCGGGTGCGGCACGTGCGCACGCCATGAGCGTCGAGGGACGCTGCTCGAGATCGAGGTTACGCGCAATTGCAACCTGCATTGCCCTGTGTGTTTCATGAGCGCCGAGGACGGAAAGGGCGACCCTTCGCTCGATGAGATCGATGCCATGTACGACACGATCGCGGCGGCGGTCGGAACCGACGGCGCCGTGCAGATCACCGGTGGGGAACCCACGTGTCGCGAAGACTTGCCCGACATCATCCGTCGGGGTCGCGCCAAGGGCTTCTGGGGGATTGAGGTCAACACGAACGGCCTGGTCATAACAGGTAAGCGCGGCTATCTGGAAGAGCTTGTCGCAGCGGGCCTCACCGGTGTATACCTTTCGTTCGACGGTTTGACCGGTGCGGTGTACGAGGGCACGTGCGGCCGCGATATCCTGAAGGCGAAGCTGCGGGTCGTCGAGCGCTGCCGCGAGGCGGGCATCCAGGTGGTGCTCTCGGTCGCGGTGGTTGCGGGCCTCAACGACGGCCAGCTCGGCGACATCCTGCGCTTCGCGCTCGAGAACTCCGACGTGGTTGCGGGCCTCGCCCTGCAGCCAGCGTTCACTTCGGGTCGTTTCGACGCCAAACGTTCCATGCCCATGTCCATGGGGGACGTGATCTTCAACCTGGCCGCGCAGTCCGACGGGCTGCTCGACCCGTACGATATCTGGCCTTTAGGCACGTCGCACCCGCTGTGCGACACGGGCGTGTTCCTCGTGCGCGACGAGGGGCTTGCCGAGCATCCGTCGGGTTTCTTCCCAGCATCGAGGATGCTGACCTTGGACGAGTACCACGAGGGTTTCAGCCCCGATTCGCCTCAGGGGTCGGTTTTTTTGGACATCCTGGCGAAGAAGGGCGTGTACGTGCGCGACGGGCTGTCCATCATCGTTATGAACTACATGGACGCCGTGTCCATGGACACGCAGCGTTTGCGCGAGTGCAGCATGATGGTGACCACGCCGTCGGGTGCGGCCATCCCGTTCTGCTCGTATCATCTGACCGATGCGAACGGGTGCCGTCTGTACCCGCCGTGGTTGAAAGAGGAGCTGCGCGAAGGGGAGCCGGCGAGCGATTTGCTGGTGGAATATCTGCTAGGCGAGAGAGGATAGCGTTTATGGCCGAAGCTACCGAAGTGGCCTACTCCATCCATATCAATCGGGATTTGTGCACGGGCTGCGGCCTGTGCGAGGCGTTCTGCCCGACCGAGGTGTACGAAATGCAGGGGCGCGACCCCGTCGCCGTATGCGAGAGCGACTGCTGGGGGTGCGAGACGTGCTCGGGCCAGTGCCCGGTCCACGCCATCCGCATCGAGGCTTCGGCATCGGTTGCGGCTGCGCGCGCCCAACGCGAGGTCGCGCCGCCGCTCGATCCGGCCGTGCGCTCCCAGTACCGGGAGTGGGCGAAGGTCCTGCGCGAGGTGCTGGGCTTGCGCTGGCATCCGGTGGCTATCTCGCTCATCAAGGCGGGAGAGCCTTTGCCCGACGTTCCTATGCCCGAAGAGCGCCTGCGTTACTGCCAGTCGCTCATGGCGGCGCGCCGGGGGCGCTCCCTGCTCATGCCGGCCAATCGCCATTCGTGTCCCGACGGCACCTCCATCCTGGGTCTGACGCCCATGCTTGCCTCGGGCGAGCTGTACATCCTGTTCCACAAGCTCGATTCCGTTGAGGCGGCCAAGCGCATGGTGCACGAGCGTCCCAGTCTGCCGCCGCGCACGGTCGATGCCACATGCGTGTGCCCGCTCGACGATGCGAAAGCCGAAGCCGACGTTATCGCTGTGATCGCGAAGCCCGAGCAGATGATGTGGCTGTGCATGGCCACGTCCTACTACACCGGGCATCGTCACGATTTTCATGCGAGCGGTTATAACGCGCAGTGCGTCGAGGTCACGCTGCTCCCGATGCAGACGGGCGACATCAACATTTCGTTTGGCTGTTACGGCTGCCGCGCCAGCACGGATGTGGACGATAGCCTTATGATGATGGGCATACCCGTAGCGCTCATGCCCGAGGTGGTCAAGGGGCTGAAGGAGCTGGGGAAGAAAGCTATTCCGCAGTCACGCGACAAGATATACCTGCCGCCCCTGTAGGCTGCTTCGAAGGAGGTGCGCGCAGGCATGAGCGTGCTGTTCACCATACGCGATGCGCGTCCCGACGACATGGACGCCATCAACGCCTACGCCGCGAACGAGGGCATGGACGGGCTGCCGTCGTGGCGCGAGATTCGCGTGGCAGTGGATGCCGACGATACGGTGGTGGGTTTCTTGCGCCTTCAGCGGGGGGAGGACGGCGTCGCCCACGTGAATCCCATGGTCACGTACCCCACGTGGCGCGGGCACGGCGTCGGCCGTGCGCTGTTGGCCGATGCGCAGGAACGCGCGGGCGAGTTGCGTCTCGTGGCGCGCGGGTGGAGCGCGGATTTCTACTACGCTGTGGGGTTTGCGGATGCCGAATGGGAGGATATCGACGAGGCCGTGGCTCGGCAGTGCGATGGATGCCCGATGTTCGACGAGTGCGGGCCGCTCCCTATGCGGCGGACCGAGTAAGGCGGCAGGCGCGAGATGGTGCGGCTACTGCTCCTTTGCACTGGGCTGCCAGCGCGGGCAGCGAGCGCGAGTTGCGCGGGGAGCGCGCGGGCGGGCGCGGGCGGCAAGCGCAAGGTTCGCGCGGGTCGGGCGCGAGTTGCGGGGGCGGCAAGCGCGAGGTTCGCGCGGGTCGGGCGCGAGTTGCGCGGGCGGCGGACGCGAGGTTCGCGCGGGTCGGGCGCCCCTCTGCGCCAAGTTACCGGCGTGTGGGGCATTCCCCATACCCGCCCCCTGCTTGGCGAAACGTAAAAATGCGG
The DNA here is from genome assembly GCA_963552775.1 of uncultured Eggerthellaceae bacterium. Lineage (GTDB taxonomy): Bacteria > Actinomycetota > Coriobacteriia > Coriobacteriales > Eggerthellaceae > CAUVMU01. The sequence goes on from CAUVMU010000011.1 coordinate 11,258, forward strand.
AAGAAGGTCGACGATGTCGTTGACGGAAGCTTATAAGGTAATTGCGGGCGCAGCCGAACACTGCACGGAGTGCGGCGCGTGTGTGCGGCGCTGCGAAGTGCTCGAACAGGCCCCCGTGCTTGAAGGGGCTTGCGATACGGGCGCGCTTTTGGGTCCGACCGAGGGCGAGGAGCCGGAGTCGGATGGCGCAGGCTGCTCGGTTGGAACGCTTGCGCGCCTGTTCGCATGTGCGTTCCGGGGAGCGGATGCCGAAGCGCTCGCGGCGCATCCTGATTGCGGCGCGCAGGCGCTTGCCGCCGTTGCGCGCATCGCCGAGCAGCATGCGGACGCGCTGTTCGCAGTGCGGCGCTGCTGCATGTGCGGACACTGCACGGTTGCGTGCGCCGAGGGCGTCGATGCCCGGAAGACGTTCTCGGCTTTGCGCGAACTGCTTGCGCTCTCCGGTGCGATTACAGGAGAGGGATTCGAATCGACTCAGGTCGATCTGGAATGGCATATCTTCTCGGTCTACCGGGCAGTGCACGGAATCTACTTTCAGGATCTGCCTGGATGCGACGACGCTCTCGAGCACGGTGCCGATACGCTGTTCTTCCCGGGATGCCCGCTGGCAAGCTACGCGCCCGACCTGGCGCGCGAGGTGTTCCAGTGGTTGCTCGACCAGGGCGTGAACGCGGTGTTCTCCGATGCCTGCTGCGGTAGCCCCTTGAAATCGGCGGGGCGCATGGAGCGGGCGGAGGCGTTCAAGCGCTCGCTGGCGGAGTCGTTTCGGGTGGCCGGTATCAGGCGCATTGTGTGCGTGTGTCCGGGATGCGCCGACGAGCTGGCCTCGGCGGACGGCATCGGAGACATCGAGATCGTGCCGTTGCCGCGCTTGCTCGCCGAGGCGGGCATGAAGGCGCGTCCCGACAAACTGCGCGCTTTCATGCAGGATGCGGATGACGTGAGGGAGCCCGCAGCCGTTGAGGGGACCGCGCCCGCAGTTGCGCTCGCCGACTGTCCCGCAGCCGTTGAGGGGACCGCGCCCGCAGTTGCGCTCACCGAGCGCCCCGCATCCGCCGAGCGCCCCGTGGATTCCCTCGCCCTCACACCTGTTCTTGCGTCTGCCGCGCTCTCCGCATCTGCCGAAGTGACTTTGTCTGCTCCCTCGGAGAGAGCCTTGTTCCCGCGCATCGCCGTCTTCGACTCGTGCCACGACCGTGACCAGGCGTTCGGCAGGCCCCTGCGCGCGCTGTTCGAGAAAGAGACTCTGGTCGAACTTTCCCATCGGGGTAAAAACGCGCTTTGTTGCGGGGCGGCCGGTTCGGTATCGCTTGTGGACCCGGGTATTTGCGAGCGCCGGGCGCACCGCATCATGGAGGACGAAACGGCTGCCGCGAGCGCCGATTTGCTTGTCGCTAACTGCCCGACCTGCACGTATACGTTTGCTGCGCAGCACCGCGCTGATGCTGCGGCAGGGCGTGCGGGGACGTGCGTTCCCCAGGCGAACTACCTCGAACTCGTGTTCGAGACGGGTTTCGACTGGGACACGGTATTCTCTCGGCTCGAGAGCATGTGGACGGGCGAATACGGTGCCTGGGTGTGCCAGCAGTTGCTGTAGGGCCTCAAAGGACGGCGCGCGTTCTCTGGCGGGCGCCATCGATACGTAAGAGCTTTCCGCGTGCTTGCGAGCCGCACCGCGCATAGCGGGGGCCGTGGTCAAAAATCGCGATTGTGTATAGGTGCTGGACAGAAATCGGGATTGTGTATAGGTTTCAGGCGGAAATCGAGCCTCCTCTCCGCCTCGCTGTGGTGCGTCCGCGCGAGTGCCCTTGCAAAAGCCCAGTTTACAAGCTCGCCTGTATTTTGAAGAGCTGCGAAGGAATCTTCGAACCTATACACAATCCCGCTTTTTGACCACGACCTATACACAATCCCGAATTCTGTCCATGATGTTTTGATCATGGATGAATAGGGGCTCTAGGAGGATGGGCGCATTGTTTCGCTGCTCGGGTGGGTGATGGCGATGACGCAATCCGGGGGAGAAATTTCGCTGGAATAGCGCACCTGGCTGCGCACCGGCTTTCGTATGGACTCTGACGCCGTGTACCAGCATTTCGTTCGTGAGGAACGGAAGGTCGCAACGGAAGGTCGCGCTTCTGATGGCGGGCCTGCCCGAGCATGTCTCGCGACTGCTGAACGATAAGTCCGTATCGTTTTTGCGCCGTGCATCGAGTTGCTATCTGGGGCGCATCTTTGATGTCGAGATTTCCGATGCCTTCGATTGCACTGTTGAGGCAGGTGGGTTGAGGCAGGTGGGCGTACTATTGAGGCCGACGCCCGCATGGCTTGCGCGAAAGCCGCAGACGGCTTTCCCTACATGATGCAGCTGGTGGGTTTTGATGCAGCTGGTGGGTTTTCGCGTGTGGGCGCAAAATCCCCGGCCGGATGCCATCACGTTGGAGGACGCTCAGCGGGAGATTGTTCTCGCCAACGCGAGATGGAACGCTCGGTTCTTGGCTCCACCTGAAGTTCCCTTTCCGTTGGAGACCGTGCGTTCCTGGAGGCGATGGCTCGCATCGGCGATACGGCAACCTTGTCTCGGATTTCCGACGTATTGGGGAAGAAGAGCAACTAGTCGATTAAGTACAAGATGCATCTGCTGGGGCACGGCATCATCCAAAACGAGGGCGGTAACGTTTTGAGCTTCGCGTTGCCT
>CAUVMU010000012.1:0-13924 GCA_963552775.1 uncultured Eggerthellaceae bacterium
TCGTCATGCACGCAAGCGAACTCGGCGTGACGCCCGATCTATACGAGGGCATCGCACAGGGATCGTTCCTGCTTGAAGGCGGCTACAAGAAGCTCACCCATGAAGAGGTCATCGACATCCTCAAGGCAAGCGCCTAACCGAAGGCCCGCCGACGCCGTTTGAAAAGGGCCTCGCAACCGACGACCGACTCATCGGCGCTCGGCTGCGAGGCCTTCGCGTACGTGCGTTCCGCTCCGTGCCGATAATCGGCTGCGGGCTTCCCCACGTCGAGGCAGCGCACGGTGCGGGAAAGATAGAAATGGCTGGGCCACAAGGATTCGAACCTTGATAGCTGGCACCAAAAACCAGAGTCCTGCCGTTGGACGATGGCCCAGTCTCAAGAGCGCATGGATGGTGGGCCGTGGGGGGCTCGAACCCCCGACCTTGGGATTAAAAGTCCCCTGCTCTGCCAGCTGAGCTAACGGCCCCTGAGTCGCATGCGCAGGAACTTATTCTAACGGCGCATGTCGTCGGGGTCAATTCATTTGCGGTGTTGATTTCGCGAGTACGCGCGAAGCGAAGGCGGGGGCGGGAGTCTTCGCCCAACCCGACTTGGCGTTCCTCTCCACGAAAGCAAGGACGGCCCTGAGCACCTCGCCCAACGGCCCCTTGGCTCGCACGCTGTCCAAGACGACCCCGCCTTGGTCGTGCCCTTCCAGAAGCAACGGCAGGCAAGCGCCTCATCTCCGTCATAATCGTCCTTGAACATCAGCAATCCGAACTTCGCGAAGCCGTCCATCGCGATGAGCTCGTGCGAGAAGCCGCTCACGTACGGGACGAGACCATAGTCGTCCTCGAGCCTGAAAAGCATCTCCGGGATCTCTCGGACGGACTCGCACTGATATGAAGGGAATGGGCGCAGGAGACGCCTTCAAGGGAGATAAAATCGCTATAACGATTGAAAAGTGCTTTTATTTGGCACTGATAAGCAGTATAATGCAGATAAGCGCCAAATAAGTGAAGTTTTTTACATAACGATGTCGTAACAAAGAATACTGGAGGGACTGCCGTGGGGCTGATGATAGGGCGCAGAAAGGAACTCGACGACCTGGCCGAGTACTGCCAGTCGGGAAAGGCGGAGCTCGTCTGCGTCTACGGGCGGAGGCGCGTGGGCAAGACGTACCTGATGGAAAACGCGTTCGGAGGCGAGTTCGCCTTCTCGGCGACGGGCTCCGAGGACAAGCGGGGGCGCACGCAGCTGAAGGTGTTCCACAGCGCGCTGCGCGAGTTCGGCTGCCGGGAGCGCGCAGTGCCGGGCGATTGGTTCGAGGCCTTCGAGAGGCTCAAGGCCGTGCTGGAGTCCGACGACACCGTGCGCTCTCGCGAGGGGCGGCGCGTCGTCTTCCTTGACGAGTTCCCCTGGTTCGCGACGAAGCGCTTCGACTTTCTCTACGCCTTCGCGGACTTCTGGAACAGGTGGGCCTCCAAGCAGGACGACGTGATGGTGATCGTGTGCGGCTCGGCGACCTCGTGGATCGTGAAGAACCTGTTCGAGAACACGGGCAGCCTGTACAACCGGGTGACAAGGCAGATGTACATCGCCCCGTTCGACCTGCACGAGGTCGAGCAGATGGCGGAGTCCCTCCGCCTCGGGTGGGAACGCGACGCCATCCTGCAGTGCTACATGGTCTTCGGGGGGCTGCCCTACTACATCAACATGCTCGACCGGAGGAAGAGCCTCGCGCAGAACATCGACGCACTCTGCCTCGACGTCCGCGCGCCGCTTCGGCGAGAGGTGCCGCACCTCATGGAGGCGACGCTCGGCGAGTCGCCGCTCCACCGCAGCATACTGCGTGCGCTGTCCGCCTCGAAAGCGGGGATCCGCCGCAAGGACTTGGCCGAGAGCGTCGCAGGGAGCAAGAGCGGCACGCTGAAGCGGGCACTCGACGATTTGGAGAAGTGCGGCTACATACGGAAGTACAAGAACCGCTACGAAGACCGCAAGCCGACCGTGTACCAGATCATCGACCCGTTCCTGCTCTTCAGCTTCCGCTTCATAGAGGGCAAGGAGCAATCGAGCTGGCAGGAGTTCGCTGGAACGCAGGCTTGCTATGCATGGAGGGGCAACGCCTTCGAAATCGCGTGCCTGTGCCACATCCAGCAGCTGAAGCACGCCATCGGCATTTCGGCCGTGCAGACGGAGTGCTTCCCGTGGATGAGTTCCGAAAGCGAGCCGGGAGCCCAGGTCGATCTCGTCATAGAGCGCGCGGACAAGGTGACGAACCTGTGCGAGATGAAGTACACCGACGGCGAGTTTGCCATCGACAAGGAATACGAGGAGGACCTTCGCCGAAAGAGGCGGGTCTTCCAGTCCGAGAGCGGGACAACCGATGCCGTCCTGCTGACGATGGTGTCGGCGCACGGCCTGAAGGAGAACACGCATTCCTGGGATATCGCCGCGACCGTCACCGCAGACGATCTCTTCGCGTTCTAGCGTACGCTTCAGTGATAATCGATGCCGCATGCATGCAATGGAGGATAAGAGCATGCAGCGTTCGACCAAGGTGACGGTCATTTGGCGGAAGAGCATGCTATGCGCGATCTGTTTCGCAGAGGTCTCGATATGTCAGGCAGCGGCGATTGACGATCGACCTTGATGGAATCCGCACGGAGAACGCGAGCAGGCCGAGGTTCGTCGGCAATCTGACTCCGGACAGGTTCAACCCGCTGCCGAAGAACCCTATCATCGCCGAGTTGTTCACAAACATCGGGCGCGCGGACACGTTGGGCAGCGGCACCCGGAACTTGTTCAAATACTCTTGGGCGTACGGCGGCTCGCAACCCGTGCTGACGGAGGGCGACGTGTTCGAGGCAGCCGTCCCGCTGCTCAGGGGGAATGCGTCCGCAACGGGCTCTTCCCTCGACGTGGACGAGGTCATTTTCGGAATGATGCGCGACTACGGCTATGCGACCATAGCGGGAGTCGCGGCCATCGCCGACGTGACCGAGAGGACGGTGCGCCGCCATCTCGCGCCCCTTCCCCGAGAGACTTGTCGTGGCCGGAGCGTCGAGATGCAGATCGCAGCGACGCGCGCTGGCGATCTCGGAGACACGCACGCCGGAATCGTACAGCGGCCCCAGTATCGCGTGCTCGCGCACGTCCGAGCCGGCGCTGAGCCCGACGAGCTACCAGACCACCCTACCCCACCCCGCACTACGGCGAAAATCCCCTTCCGCCCTCAACACTGCGACGTGGTACGAGACGAAAGGCGCCGCCGCGCTAGGCGCGTGCCGCCTCCCGTTCGGGCGCGAACGACTGCATGGCGGCGATAGTGCGCTCGAACAGCTCGTCAAGCTCCCACCCGCACAGCTCGGCCCCCGCGCGAATCACGTCGCGCGAGCACCCCGCCGCAAAACGCGTGTCCTTGAACTTCTTCTTGAGGGATTTCACCGTGAAATCCATGACGCTCTTCGAAGGGCGCATGAGCACGGCCGCGCCGATAAGGCCGGTCAGCTCGTCAACCGCGAAGAGCACCTTCTCCATGAACAGCTCCGGCGCAGGACAAGCGGGATTGAAATCCGAATTGTGCGATTGGATGGCATGGACGAGCTCGTCGGTCGCTCCGGCGGCGCGCAAAATCGGCTCGGCTGCAATCGTATGCTGCTCGGGCGTGGGAAACTCCTCCCAGTCGAGATCGTGCAAAAGCCCCGCCACAGCCCAGAACTCCGCGTTTTCGGGATCGAACTCCTGTGCAAAAGCGCGCAGCGTCTCCCCGACCACCTCGCCATGCTCGATGTGGAACGCTTCCTTGTTGTGTTCCTTCAGCAAAGCGAGTGCATCGTCGTACGCGATACCTGCGTTCAATGCGATCATGAGGACTTCCTTTCAACCCGGCACACGGGAATCTGAATCTCGGTCACGAACTGCGACGCATCGCTCGTGAACCCGTCGTCTATCAAGGTTATCTCTCGGGAGAACCCGGTGAGACGGTAGCCGCCCTTCTCCACGTAAGCCATAAGGCGCGCGTAACGGACGGGCGCGTCGGCGTGCCCACCGCAGAAGCGCAGGCGAAGACAGGTTTCCTCGGGCAGATCGAGCGTGGCTCCGCCGAAAGAGTCCTCGTCATCTAACAGCAGGAACACCGTTTCGTAGGAAGAGAAATCCCCGCGCGCAAGCGCATCGGGAGACAGACCGACGCCCACCTTGCCCAGAAACGCCACCGCCTCGCCAGCCGCATCCTCGAGCTCGCGAATCGGCAGCTCGAGGTCGAGGTAATCGCGCGGCGCCACGCTTGCCCTGATCAGCGCCAACCTCCTAGGGGGCAGCACGCATTCCTCGACCACGTCGAGACGGCTCTCGAGCGCATCCGCTATCTGGGCGAGACGCCGGTCGAGCTTGCGCTCCACCAGATCGAGTTCGGCCTTGCGCCTGCGCACCTCATCGCGCTGAGCCGCAAGAACCGACCACATGCCCTCGATCTCCCGATTGTCCAGAAAGCGCGCGATCGCCTCGAGCGGCGTGCCGAGGGCACGCAGGTAGCGGATGGTGTTCAAGCGCTCGAACTGCCGAACGCTGTAGTAACGGTACCCTGTGTCGGCATCGACGAACTCGGGACAAACCAGGCCTCGTTCGTCGTAATGGCGCAACGTTGCGACGCTGATGCGGAACAGCTTCGCGACTTCGCCTATCTTGAACAGGTCGCCTCTACCCGAAGAGCGAGCCGACATACGATCACCTCGTTTCCAACGCGCCGAAGACCGGCGCGCCCTTTTCGGACGCGATATCCTTTGCGATGGGTCGGTCGCGGTTGAGGCGACCTTTATAGCAGGCTCTCTTCGCGTGCCGTGTCCTTCACGCCGCGCAGCGTCAGATGCGAACGCAGCAGGAGCGCCCACCCGATCAGACTCGCAACCATGCCGAGCGCCATCATCATACCAACTGCGACCAGGTAATCGGACCACGGGAGCATGACGAGCACCATGCCCGCGCAACCGGTGAACGTGCGCATGAAGTTGATGAGCGACGAAGCCGAGCCGGCGTCCGTATCGTACTGCGAGAGCAGCACGTTGACGCTGTAAGGCCGCACGGTTGCTTCGAAGAATGCGAACAGCAGGAACAGAGCGCAAAAGACGAAGGCGCTCGAATGGCCCACGGCGAGCACGGCCAGCCCAAGCGCGAGCGAGACGACGAGCGAGATGCTCGTAAAGCGCTTGACCGTCGTATGTTTCGACGCTTTGAGCCAGAACAGCGGTCCGATAGCACTCGTCACCGCGCAGGCTGCGAAGAACAGGCTGTACCCGAACGCGCTGAAACCGAACATGTCCATGTACACGTACGATCCGACCGAAACGTAGCCCATGTACGCAACCTCGAACGCGCTCGTCACGAACAAAAACACCATGAACGCGACGTTTTTTCCGATATGACCGAGACGGGCAAGCGAGCGCGGCACGCTCTCGTGCGTACGTTGGGCGGAATCGAGCGTTTCCTCGTAGAGCAACGCGAGGACGAGCTCGACTGCAGCCGTCACGGCAAGGACCCAAAACGTCGCGCGCCAATCGGCGAACTGCAGGATAGCAGCCCCGATGATAGGTGCCGCAACGGGCCCGATTACGAACATGACCTGCATGACCGCGAGCATCCGCTCACGGTACTCGAGGCGCACGGCGTCCTTGACCACAGCCATGCTGACCGCGCTCATGGCCCCCGATCCAAGTGCCTGAACCACGCGCGCCGCCACGAGCACTTCTATTGCAGGGGCAAGCGCGCACGCGACGCTCGACGCGCAGTAGGCCGCCAATCCTGCAATGAGCACGGGACGCCGTCCGTACTTGTCGCTCAGCGGACCGAACACCAACAACCCCACAGCAAGGAACAGGTAGTAGCCCACGAGCGTGAAGTTCACGGTTTCGGGCGTCGTATCGAAATAGGACGCCATGCCCGGAACGGCCGGCGTGTACATATCGAGCGACAGCGGGGCCACAAGTGAAGCCATGACCAGCAGGATCAACAGGCCCAACGCCCCTAATCTGCGTTGCGGCCGCACCAGCCATTCGTTCAATTTCGCCATGCCGTCCCTCTTCCGTTTTGCGTGCTTCACGCCTTAGGCTCGCCCGTTCGACTTCGATGTACGCCGCGACGGTCCTTTGCTTCGCGCGGTTCGCACACCTTCATGTCGTACGTATGTAGTGAAAACCCTACAACTACAAGAGAGTCAAGGGGTTTTCACGACCTGCAAAAAATCAATGGGCTCGAGCGGGTGACGCGGGCGGCAGTCGGCGGCTGGCGACGGGCGGTGCGCAGGGCTGGCGGTGCGCAGGGCTGGCGGCAGTCGGGCAAAACGCACAGGTGCGCTTCATCCTGCGCACCCGCGCGAGCCCGGCCTTACGAAAAAGCCCCTGCTCGATTGAGCAGGGGCCTCAAACCTCAGACAAGCGGTGCTCGGTCAACAAGCAGCCCGCAAGGCTACATCATGCCGCCCATACCGGCCGCGGCAGCCGCAGCGGCAGCCGCCGGATCGGGATCCTTCGGGATGTCGTTGACGGTCGCCTCGGTGATGAGGATGAGCGCGGCAACGGAAGCAGCGGACTCGAGCGCGGTGCGGGTCACCTTGACCGGATCGTTCACGCCCATGGCGATCATGTTGCCGTACTCGCCGGTGGCGCAGTTTAGGCCCTCGCCCTTGCCGAGCGCCTTCACATGCTCGACCACGACGCTGCCCTCGAAGCCGGCGTTTTGGGCGATGGCGCGCATCGGGGCCTCAAGCGCCTTGCGGATGATGGCGATGCCGACTTCCTCGTCCTTGTCGACAGCCTCGATGGCGTCGAGCGTGGGCAGCACGTCGACGAGCGCAACGCCGCCGCCTGCGACGATGCCTTCCTCAACCGCAGCACGGGTCGCCTGCAGGGCGTCCTCGATGCGGCCTTTCTTCTCCTTGAGCTCGGGTTCGGTCGCAGCGCCCACCTTGAGCACGGCAACGCCGCCGGAGAGCTTGGCCAAACGTTCCTGGAGCTTCTCACGGTCGAAGTCGGAATCGGTGCGGTCGATCTCAGACTTGATCTGGGCGATGCGGTCCTCGATGACCTTCTTGTCGCCCGCGCCGTCGACGATGAGCGTGGAGTCCTTGTCGACCTTGACGGTCTTGGCGGTGCCGCACATCTCGACCGTGGCATCGGCGAGCGTCATGCCGAAGTCTTTCTCGACCACCTGCGCGCCGGTGACGGCGGCGATGTCCTCGAGGATGCGCTTGCGACGGTCCCCGAAGCCCGGGGCCTTGATAGCCACGACGTTGAGCGTGCCGCGCAGCTTGTTGAGCAGCAGCGTGGCGAGCGCCTCGCCCTCGACGTCCTCGGCGACGACGAGCAGCGAGCGGCCCGACTTCATAACGGACTCCAGCAACGGGACCAGGTCCTGGATGTTGGAGATCTTCTGGTCGGTGAGCAGGATGAGCGGATCGGACAGCACGGCCTCCATGCGCTCCATGTCGGTAGCCATGTACGGGGAGATGTAGCCGCGGTCGTACTGCATGCCCTCGACGATGTCCATCTCGATGCCGAAGGTCTGGCTCTCCTCGACGGAAATGGCGCCGTCTTTGCCCACAGCCTCCATGGCCTCGGCAATCTTGGCGCCGATCTCGGCATCGCCTGCGGAAATGGTTCCGACGTTAGCGATCTGCTCCTGCGTGGACACCGGCGTGGAGTCGGACTTGATGGCCTCGACCACGGCGTTGGTGGCCTTCTGGATGCCGCGGCGGATGCCGAGCGCGTCGGCGCCGGCCGTCACGTTGCGCAAGCCCTCGCGCACAATCACGTCGGCGAGCAGCGTGGCGGTGGTCGTGCCGTCGCCGGCAACGTCGTTGGTCTTCACCGCAGCCTCGCGGACGAGCTGGGCGCCCATGTTCTCAACCGGGTTCTCGAGCTCGATCTCGCGCGCGACGGTCACGCCGTCGTTCGTGATGAGCGGCGCGCCGTAGGACTTCTCGATGGCGACGTAGCGGCCCTTGGGGCCAAGCGTCACCTTCACGGTGTCGGAAAGCTTCTTGACGCCTTCGGCAAGCGAGCCGCGCGCCTCAGCTTCGAACAAGATGTTTTTAGCCATTGCAGTTCCTTTCGAAGAAGGTTCGGAAAACGGCGGCGGCCCCGAGTTTTAAGCCGCACCCCGTCTGTAATACCCAGGCCGGACGCCGAAGCTCCGGCCGATCCCGCTACTCGCAGATAGCGTAGATATCGTCGGCGCGCAGAATCAGGACGTCCTCGCCGCCGTAATGGACTTCGGTTCCACCGTATTTGCCGTAGATGACCTTGTCGCCCGCCTTCACGGGGACGGGAACCAGGTTGCCGTCCTTGTCGAGCTTGCCCTCGCCCACGGAGACGACAACGCCCGTCTGCGGCTTTTCCTTGGCCTCACTGGCCAGGTACAAGCCCGATGCGGTGGTGGACTCGGCCTCGTCGGCCTTGACGATCACGCGATCGCCCAACGGCTTCAAATTCATGGTCATGCCTTCCTTTCGTGCATATCCCAACGTACCCTGATCCGAGCCCCGCGCTCGGCGGGGCGTTGGCACTCGAATATGGGGAGTGCTAACAGGTAGCTAATATAGCATCACGCGACAGGATTTCAAGCGGGAGAGAAGAAAGCCCCAGCAAACCGCCCGAGCGTTTACCGAACCGTCATTTTTCCGCCATAGAACGAAAGAGGGTCGCGGGGCGGGTGCGGGGTGCGCGGTGAGGCGAAGCGAGGCAGGGCGGCTGCGGGGCGAAGCGGCTGCGGGGCGAAGCGAGGCGGCTGCGGGACGCGCGGCGAAGCGGCACGCAGCGCGCTCGACACGAGAACCGCGCGCTTACGCCTTATGCGTAGAACGCCGCTCGGGGGAACGGCGGTTCGAGCGCGCGCTTGTACGCGAACGCATCGACGCGGGCGAGCAGGCTTTCGACGAAAGCAAGGTCAAGCCCCGAATCGCGCGCGATAGCGGCTGCAGAGCGTCCCTGCTCGCAGGCTGCAACGAGCACGCGGTCGAGCGTGACGTAGTCGATGCCGAGGCTCGTCTCATCCTCCTGATCGGGGGAAAGCTCGGCGCTCGGCGGTTTCAAGAACACGCGCTCGGGAATGGGCGCTTCATCCGTCACGTCGGCCCTCCATCCCCGACCGACGGGCTGCGCACCGAGAAGCGCCTGTTCGTTGCGCCAGCGCGCCAGCGCGTACACATCGGTTTTGTACAGGCCGCCGATCGGCGCGAACGCCCCGGCCGTGTCGCCGTACAGTGTGGAGTAGCCCATGGCCGCCTCGCTCCTGTTGCCCGTGTTCACGAGCATCCAGCCGTACGTATTCGAGAGCGCCATGAGGCACACCATGCGGCAGCGCGCCTGGGTGTTCTCGGCGGCGATACCGGCAAGCGCGCCGCCGCACGGCTCGGCAAGTGCCTCCTCGAACGCAGAGAAGGTCCCCGCTATAGGGACCGTGCACGTCTCGATACCGAGCGCCGCCGCGAGCGCATGGGCATCCTCAACCGAATGGTCGCTCGAATAGGGCCCTGGCATGAGCACGCCGTGAACGCGGTCGCGTCCGAACGCATCGGCGCACATAACCGCGACGATGCTCGAGTCCATGCCGCCCGACAACCCCAGAACCACATCGGAGAAGCCGATTCCGTCCGCAAAGGAGCGCAACTCGTCAACACACCGACAATACATCTCGCTCTGATGCATGTTCGTCCTTTCCAAGCGGCGCGCGCCCAAACTCCTCGATCCGGCGGCGCGCTACACCGCGCGCACGCGTTCGGCCAGCCACTCCGCCCACGCTTCGACGCCCTCGCCTTTCGTGGCCGACAGCGAGAAGATGGGCGCGTGGGGGTTCAGCTGCTTCACGGAGGCGTCGAAGGCTTCTCGATCGAAGTTGAACACGGGCATCGTGTCGACCTTGTTCAGGATGACCGCGTCGGACACCTGGAACACGCCCGGATACTTGAGGGGCTTATCATCGCCTTCGGGCACGGACAAAATCATAACCTTGGCGTTCTCACCGAGGTCGAAGTCGGTCGGGCACACGAGGTTTCCCACGTTCTCCACGATGATCAAATCGAGACGCCCCAGATCGAGCACGTCGATCGCGCGTTTGAGCATGGCGCTTTCCAGGTGGCACGCGCCGCCCGTGTTGATCTGCACGGCGGGGATGCCCTGGGCCTTGATCTTCTCGGCATCGACGCTGCTCGCGATGTCTCCCTCGATCACCGCGATGTTGAACTCGTCGCGCAGCGCGTCGATCGTGGCCAGAATCGTGGACGTCTTGCCCGAGCCGGGACTTGCGAGCAAATCAACCACGTACACGTGGTGCTCCGCGAAGCGCGCGCGCAGTTCGGCCGCCAGGGCATCGTTTTTGTCGAGAATGGGTTTCTTCAGGTCTATCTGCATCGAGACTCCTCTCATGGTTTTAGGGACAGTCTACCCGTTTTCGAACCGCACAACCACGCCCAAAGCGCGCTCGTACCAACAGGGTCCGCCTGAAGCCTAGTCGTCGGGCAGGTCGACCTCGATAGAGTCGATCTGCATTTCGCGGCCGGCGAGCAAGTTGGTGGCATAGCTTTCGCAGGCGGGACATGCCAGATGGAAACGGTCGTGCGAGAACTCGGTGCCGCAGTCGAGGCATACGCTGCGCGGTTTCACCACATCGATGGTAAGCGCCGCCCCTTCGGCAATGGTGCCTTCTGACAGCGCCTCGAACGCGAATACGAGCGAATCCTCGATCGCCTCGGTCATCTCCCCGATCGAGAGCGACACGGCGGTCACGCGCAAGGCCCCCGCGTTCTCGGCAGCCTTCCCCACGGCATCGAGCACGCCCATCATGATGCCCATCTCGTGCATTGAGGCCTCGCTTTCTCACGCGGGCGATCGTAAGGTCATAGCTGCACGAAGAACTGCCCTGCGGCAGCCCCTCGGTTCCCCCATGAACGCATGCCTAGCCCCTGCGCTTCTTCACCACGGCCTTCTTGTTCAGCTTGCGGCCGGTTTCAACCAGCGGATCCTCGCCCGCCTCCTCGCGAGCAAGCTGCTCGTTCTGACGCTTGATGCGCCGCGCGAGCACGAGGCGCGCGATAAGCAGGCTGGCCTCGTACAGCGCGATGAGCGCCGCGAACATGAGGCCCATGGTAACGGGATTGGCGTCGGGCGTGACCATGGCCGAGAACACGAGCAGGCCCACGTACACGTACCGCCAGCTCTCACGGAGCTTCTTGTACGGCACCACGTCGAAGATGACGAGGTAGAAAATAAGGATGGGCAGCTCGAACGCCACGCCGAAGCCGAGCTCGAACTTGATGATGATGTCGACGTACGTCGACACACGCGGCAGGATGGCACCCATGCCGAGCGCTTGGTCGGTAAGCCACTGGAACGCCGGCGCCAGAATAACGAGGTAGCAGAAAACCGTACCGAAGATGAACAGGGCCACGGCCGCGGCGAACGTGGGAATGAACCACCTACGCTCCTTGGGCTTCAAAGCCGGGAGGAAGAACGCGATGACCTGCCACAGAATGACCGGCGACGTCGCTACAATCGACATCCAGAACGATATTTTGAAGCGCGTCGTGAAGCCCTCGAACGGGTCGAGAGCGTACGAAACGGCGAAACCGGCGTCGTCGGCCGGCAGAAAGTCCGCAATGGGAAGGAAGAGAAAGTCCTTGACCGTGGGCGTGGCCATGTAGAACACGCAGACGGCGACGATGAGCACCACGACAATGCGCACGAGGCGCATGCGCAGCTCGCCCAAATGCTCCATCAAGGGCATGCGCGCAGGTCCGATGGGCATGGCTACTCACCCGCTTCCGCAGGTGCGGCGGCGGGATTGGCCACAGCAGCGGGCTCCGTCGCCTCGGCGGGCTCGGCCACAGCAGCGGGCTCCGTCGCCTCGGCGGGCTTGGCCGAGCCCTCCGCTTTGCCGGAGGCGGCATCGGACGCGCTTGCGGCAGCCGCGGCCCCGCCGGCGGCCGCGGCCTCTTCGGCGGCGCGCCTCGCGGCACGCTCGCGCTCGTAGCGGGCCTTGCGCTCGGTAAAGCTCTCTTGACGCGGCGTCACGCTGGGCTTATGCGTCTCGGCAGCGGGCTTGTCAGACGCCTTCGTCCCGGAAGCCGACTTGCTCGCAGCCGTCGACTTGCCGGACTTGTCGTGTTTGGCGGCCAGCTTGTCGAGCGCCTCGACCGGGTTCTTGAACGGCTCGTCCGAATCGGGGTCGTACAGATCGTTCTTGATAACGTTGTTCATTTCTTCCTGAGCGCTCTTGAACTTGGCGATACCGCGGCCGACCGTGCGCGCCATAGCGGGCAGCTTATCGGGCCCGAACAGCAGAAACCCGAACAGCAGGATCAAAAAGAGCTCGAATCCACCTATTCCAAGCAAACCATAACCCCTTCGAAACGGTCGGGGGACGACAGAGCCGTCCCGCCTGATGAACCGCCCTATACTATCACAGTGCGCCATGCCCCCGCATGCGGCGACGATATTTCAACAACACCGTCAACAACGCCACAGCTCCGCGGGCGCGCTCGACCGACATCGGCGCGATTCGCGCACGCCCGATTCGCGCACGCCCGATCTGCACGCGCCCCTAGGCGCCACCGCCGAGCAGCGAGAGCGCCATCGTGGGAATGCCGAGCGCGAGCACGAGGATCACGCACACCACGATGGTGAAGATCTTCTTCGTCTTCGCCGCACGCTCCTCGGCGGCCCGGGCGCGCTCCTCGCGCTCCTCGGCGGCCTTGATACGGTCGGCCTTCTGCTTAGCGGTCAACTTCTGCTTCGCCATGATTACACCCTGAGCTTTCCACGGATCTCTATCACGCGAACGATGTCCTTCGCCACGTGAACGGCTACATGCCACTTGCCCTTTTCGTACAGCACCGTGCCCCCGACCATGGTCATGACCACGTCGGACCCTGTGCACGTGTTCACCACGGCGGAAGCCGGGTCGTCGGTGGGAGTTTGATGCGAGCCCGACAGGTCGACGGCCACGAGGTCGGCGTGCTTGCCGATCTCGATCGAGCCGATGACGTCGTCCATGTGCAAAGCGCGGGCGGCGTCGATGGTCCCGAGGCGCAGCATCGTCGGCGCGTCGAAGAACGTTCCCGGGTTCACGGCCCGCTGAAGCAGCATGCCGATGCGCATCTCGGACACCATGTCGGTCGAATCCGTCGCCGCCGAATAGCCCGTCCCCAGGCCCACGCGCAGACCCGAGCGCAGAAAACCCGTCACCGGAGCGACGCCCATGGACAGCTGGGCGTTGCAGCGCGGGCATACGGCCACAGCCACGTCGTACTCCTTGAGCTTGCGCACGTCCTCGTCGTCAACGTGCACGCAATGCACGGCCATAACGTTATCGACCTCGAACGCTCCCCAATTCAGCGCATAGCGCACAGGGGTGACGCCCGTGGGCAGCCAGGGCGGGACCTCCACGAAACCGCGCTTGCCGCTCATGCTGTCGACCGAAAGCGCCGAACTGCCGTAGCGGATGAAACGGTACTCCTCGCGGCTGCCCGCAATGTTCACCGCCATGGGAATGCCCTCGCGACGAGCGAGCTCCGCAGCGCGGGTGTACACGGCCGGGTGGCATTCGTAGGCCTCGCGCGGCGTGATTCCGATGCGTATGCGGTCGGGGTCGACGTTCTCGGCCCAACGGACTATGTCGTTGTGAGCGCCCCGAACAGCATGGTCGACACGGCGCTTGTCCTGCGCGCCCACTTCGCGATAGACGATACCGCGCAGGCCGAACTTATGCATGACCTGGCACGACGCTCCTGTTGCCGAGACGTCGGCCATGCAGGTGATACCGCTCGAGATGGCTTCGAGGCAGCCGAGCACCGCCGAAGCGTGCCAATCGTGGGCGTCGAGTTTCGCGCTCGCGTCTCGCATGGACTGAATCCACGCGGTGTAGACCTCGTCGCGCACGATGCCGCGCATG
>CAUVMU010000013.1:0-13017 GCA_963552775.1 uncultured Eggerthellaceae bacterium
TCCAGTATCCAGCGGCGCCGCTCGAGCGCCCCGACTACGCGCGCGGCAAGCCCGAACACGACTGCGCCGACTGCATCGCCTGCGCGGCCTGCGCGGTGGCCTGTCCACCGAACGCCATCCAGATGGTGACCGACACGAGGAACGGAACCATTACCTGGTCCATCAACTACGGCCGCTGCATTTTCTGCGGCCGCTGCGAAGAGGTGTGCCCGACGAAGGCCATCAAGCTTTCCAAGGAATTCGAGCTTGCCGTCTTCGCGAAGGAGGACCTCGAGGAAACGTGCACGTATCCGCTGCAGAAATGCGTCGAATGCGGCACGTACTTCGCTTCGGCGAAGGAAGTCGATTATGCTGCGCGCATCATCTCGCAGAACGTCGGCGACGACGAGACGGCCGAGGCTCTCGAGCTTATCGGGACCTGTCCGCAGTGCAAGCAGAAGGCCGATGCCTATCGGGCTATGCGGCGAATCAACATGGTGGGCGATCCGACTCCCGAGCCTACGGCCGAGCAGATGGCCGAGGCTCGCAGAATCGCCGCCGAGCGCAAGGGGGCGATGCAGCGATGATCATCGATCACAGGATTCCCGATCGGTTGCAGTACAAGCCCGATAAGGTGGAGCTTGAGGAAAGCGTGCAGAAGGCGAAGCTCGCCTTGTTGAACGACATAAAGCGCTCCGTCTATCTGTACCGCTGCGACCTGGGAGGATGCAATGGTTGCGAAATCGAGATATTCTCCACCATCACACCGGTCTTCGACGCCGAGCGCTTCGGCATCAAGAACACCCCGAGCCCGCGCCATGCCGACATCCTCGTGTACACCGGCGCGGTGACGCGCGCCATGCGCATGCCGGGCCTGCGCGCCTACGAGGGCGCTCCCGACCCCAAGCTCGTGGTGTCCTACGGAGCCTGCGGCTGCACGGGCGGCGTGTTCCACGACAACTACTGCGTGTGGGGAGGGACCGACCGGATCATTCCCGTCGACGTGTACATTCCGGGCTGTCCGCCCACGCCGGCCCAGACCATTTACGGGTTCGCCATCGCGCTCGGCCTGCTCGGGCAAAAGCTCCACCACCAGGATATCGTGGAGGAGCCGGGCATCCAGGCCACGCTGCGCTTCCCGGATGTGCCGTACAAGGTGCGCACGGCTATCGAGCGGCAGGCTCGCCTGTATTCGGGCTACTGCTACGGGCGCGATCTGTCGGATGCGTTCTTGGGCGCGCTCGAGCAGGATGGCAGCGTCTATGCTAACGTGAACGACCTTATTGCGCGCGAAAGCGACCCGCGCAAGGTCGAGGTATACAAACATTTGCGCGATGAGCTGATGGCGAAGGTCGTCGCGCCCGATAAGCAGACGGCTTTGCTGAAGAAGGGCCTCGAGCAGGTCGTTCCTGTGGGGAGCACCCCCGACTCGACGACGCAGGCCATTTTAGCGGGAACGGGAACGGGAACGGAGGCGTAGCGCGTTATGGGTGTGGCCGCTTCGAAATCAGCGCAGGAGGCGATGCGGGCTACCGGCGCCAGCGCGGCGTCGCTGGTCATGGGCCCCGTTCGGCGCGCTTCGGAGCCACAGGTCGTGTTCTACCAGCTCAGCCACAAATTCGTGGACGACGAGCGCACGATTCCCCCCGATTCGGCCGACATCGTGTATTACACGTTGGCCGTCGGACACCATACGGGCGTCATCGACTGCTTCGACGAGCGCATGTCGTGCTCGCTGAGCACGTACGAGTCGATATGCGCCCTGTTCTCTGAAGGGGATGCTCGCTACAAGCTCGAGGGAATCGTGCGCAGCGGCGAGATCCAGGTCGACCGGGGCAACCTTGCCGTGCTCGACGCCCCGGTGAAGGAGGTCTTGTCCTCGCTGGGTCCGGGCGAGGACGGTGAGCCTGCGCAACGCACCGAGCAGCGCGCCTGGCTCACGGCGTTCTCCGCCGCGCTCGACGCCATAAAGGCCGACGGTGTGGTGTACCTGATGGGAAGGAAACGGTTGCCATGAGCGGCAAGATCATGCTCACGGTGGGGGCGGTCCTGCGCGGCGACGACGCCGCCGGCCCTTTGCTCGCCAAGATGCTCGAGGACGATCCGATCGAAGGTTGGGACGTGCTCGACGGCGGGCAGATGCCCGAGGACTACCTTTCGGTCGTCAGGCGGAAGGAACCCGATGTGCTCGTCATGGTCGACGCAGCCGTGATGGGGCTCGCTGCAGGCTCGTTGCGCGTTCTGACCGAGGACGACGTGGCGCGCGACTTCATGATGACGACGCACTCTCTGCCGTTGTCCTTCCTCTTATCCGAGTTGCGGTCGTGCTGCAAGGAAATCGTCTTCATCGGCATTCAGCCCGCTCAGACGGAGTTCTTCGGTTCCATGACACCTGCTGTCGTCGAGGCGGTGGAGGAGGTGTACGACCGATTGGCGCGGGGAGGTGATTTTGCCGACATCGATCCGGCTGCATCGTAGGAGGTCGCACCGTCTACGGATAGGCGCTACCGACCGACGGGGCACGGGTCGCTCGACGAGAAGATTCGAGTAAGGTTTTTTCAGTGTTCGTTTAGGGGTTCTATGAGGAATCCGACATTCGATTCTGAAGGGATGGGGATTTGAAAATGGATGCGGAGTCTATCAAGCAAGTGAAACCCGATGCGCTTACTCCCGCCGAGATCGAAGCCAAGTGCGAGGGGGTGGGTGTCACCAAAGTCGGCATGGGCACGGCCAAGACGCTGGTGGCCGCTATGCTCGCGGGAGCGTTCATCGCGTTCGGCGGCATGTACTTCTGCGTGTTCCTGGGAGACACTACGATGCCGTTCGGCGTTCAACGCGTTGTCGGCGGTCTGTGTTTCTGCCTGGGCCTCTCGCTTGTGGTCACCTGCGGCTGCGAGCTGTTCACGGGCAACTCCCTCATGCTCGCCGCCAAGGCGTCGAACAAGATTTCCTGGGGCGGTCTCGCCCGTAACTGGGGGCTGGTCTGGCTGGGCAACCTCATCGGATCGCTTATCGCCATGTTCTTCATCTACATGGCCCAGGTCTACCTGATGAACGGCGGTGCCGTGGGGGCGACGATGGTCAGCGTGGCTGCGGGCAAGGTGGCGCTGCCCCCGTTGGTGATGTTCTTCAAGGGCATTATGTGCAACATCCTCGTCTGCCTGGCCGTGTGGATCTCGTTTGGCGCGCGCACTATGGTCGACAAGATCGTCGGCATTCTGCTTCCCATCTCCGCGTTTGTGGCCTGCGGTTTCGAGCACAGTGTGGCGAACATGTTCTTCCTGCCCACGGGGCTTTTGCTGAACACGGTGGCCGGCGTGGGAACCCCCGGCGCCGTGACGCTGGCAGGCGTCGCTACGAACCTGGTCATCGTTTCGCTCGCGAACGCGGTGGGCGGCGGCCTCATCGCCCTCGCGTACTGGTTCGCGTACGGTCCGGGCAAGAAGAGCGCGTAATCCGGTGCGTGAACGGGCTGCATGGATAAAGCCGCCCGCAGCTGGAAGCGCCCGGACGAAAGGGCGCTCGAGGGTCTGTCGAATATCCCTCGAGCGCCCTGCCGCAGAACCCGCCTACGGCTTTACAGCATGAGGGTGCGTTTCATGAGCGGTTTGTCGAACGACATGATCTGGGCGCCTTCGAGGGCGTTGCGGGCGATGAGCAGGCAGTCCACGAAGTCGAGCATGCTCGAGCCGAACAGGCGCGACGCGTAGCGCACGATTTCCTCGTCGATGACGTAGACGTCGTCGAGCAATTCGATGAGCGTGTAGCCTATCTGGGAGCGCGGTACGCGGTACACGTCGCGCAGGGTTACGGCGACGCGGGCTATGATCTCGGGGTAGGTGTAGGCCTTCCCGCCCGAGATGACGGAGCAGGCTTCTTTGAACTGGCTCTTGTTGTCTTCGAGCAGGTAGCGGAGGATGACGGTCTCATCGATTAAAAGTTTCATATTTATCACTCAGCGATCTGATCCAGGCTTCTCGTTCTTGCTCGCGCAGTTCGTGGTGAGCGTAGATGTGCAGGCGGGCTTGGGCTTTCATCCGGCCCTTGCCGACGGAGGAAGTGGGGCGAAATGGCAAACCCTGGGCCTTGATGGACTGCTTGACGAACAGGCGGACGGCCTCCGAGAGGCTCGTTCCCTGGTCGGTGAAGATGCGTTCGGCCTCCTGCTTATCCTCGGGGTCGATGCGCACGTGCATGATGGCGTCTTTTCCCACAGCATGCCTCCTTGTGCGAAGAGTTATATTACGGATGTAATACAAAACCAGTATAGCATGCGCGGTGCGGCGAAAGGGAGCAAACGATGGCGCGCGAAAAGGCCGGACAGGCTGGAACGGGGGCGAGGTTTCTGCTCGCCGCCGTTGCCGTGGGCCTGGTCTCGGGACTCGCCTGCGTGGCGCTCTCGCTCGTCGCCGGCGCCGCCGACAAGGTGCATCGGAGCATGCCGCAGACTGCAGCGCTGCTCCCGCTGCTCGCGGCGGCGACCGTGCTGCTGTACCGGATTTTGAGTCTGCCGCCCGACATCGCGACGGTGACGGTGGTGGACGAAAGCCGGAAGGGCCGCTTCGTCTCCTGGAAGATCGCCCCCGCCATACTCCTCGGAACAGCAGCCACATTGGTTGGCGGGGGGTCGGTCGGAAAGGAGGCTGCGGCCCTCCAGATGGGAGCAGGAATTTCTTCGGCCCTTTCGCGTTTCGTGGGAACGGACGAGGATGAGGCGCGGGTTTTTGCGCTGTGCGGTATGGCGGCGGCGTTTTCGGCGCTCATGTTCGCCCCGGTCGCAGCCGCCCTGTTCGTGTTCGAGGTCGTGCGTCCGCGCGTGCGGGGATCGCGCTGGATTCTGGCGTACATCCCGGTTTCCTCGGCGGTCGCCTACGCGGTCGCCGTCGTGTTCGGGGTGGGGAGGCTGTGGGTCGCCCCCGTCGCCCCGCCGCCGCTCGAGACGGCGCTGTTCGAAGCCGTGCTGGCGAGCGTGCTCTGCGCGTTCGTTGGACTGGCGTTCGTGCTTGCGCTCAAGCTCGTGCGCACGGTGTGGTCGGCTCTGTTTCGCGATCCGCTCGTGCGGGTCGTCGTGGGGTCCGTGCTCGTGGCGGCGGTCCTCGCCCTTCCGGGCGCTGCGGCGGTGAGCGGTTTGGGCGCGGGGAATATCGAGGCCGCCCTTTCGGGCGCCGAGGTGGGCGGGGCCGATTTCGCATGGAAGTTCGCGCTGACGGTGCTGTGCCTGGGGGTCGGGCTGAAAGGCGGCGAGATTATGCCGGTGTTCTGCATCGGTGCGTGCCTCGGCTCGACGCTCGGAGTCGTCACGGGCTCATCTCCGGCGTTTCTGGCGGAGCTGGGCCTGATAGCGTTGTTCTCGGCCTGCTCGTGCTGTCCGGCTGCGTCGTTCGCCCTCGGCATCGAGGCGTTCGGCGTCGCCGGTGCGCCGTACTTTGCCCTGGCGGCCCTCGCAGGCCTGCTTGCAGGGCGCACGATGAGCCTCTACGATACGTCCACCTGGGACCTGAGAGCATATGGAGGGGCCTTCGATCAACGGGAAGGACTGCTGCGGATGCGCGGCCGCCTCAAAAAGGACGGTCGAAGTGCGCTTCCGAAGCGTTTTTCAGAATAGGAAAGGGCCGTTCGCCGCGCGATGCGGCAGCGGCCGAAAACGGTAAGGAGTGATGGCAATGTCGTTGATCAACAAGGAAATCTGCGAGTTCTCGGTGCGCGCGTATCAGAACGACGATTTCAAGACTGTGACGAAGCAGGACCTGCTCGGTCATTGGAGCATCCTGTTCTTCTATCCCGCCGACTTCACGTTCGTGTGCCCGACCGAACTTGAGGATTTGGCCATGAACTACGACCGCTTCGTGAACGAGGGCGCCGAGATCTACTCGGTCTCGAGCGATACCGAGTTCGTGCACAAGGCTTGGCACGATGACTCTGCGCGCGTGAAGCGGGTGCAGTTCCCCATGTTGGCCGATCCCGCGCACGTGCTTTCCCGTGACATGGGCGTGCTGCGCGAGGCCGAGGGCATCGCCGACCGCGGGACGTTCATCCTCGACCCCCAAGGACGCGTTCAGGTCTACGAGGTCAACGCCGACGGTATCGGACGCAACGCCGAAGAACTGCTGCGCCTGCTTCAGGCGGCGAAGTTCGTGGCCGAGTCGGGCGGTGCGGTATGTCCTGCGAAGTGGCAGCCCGGTGCGGAGACGTTCACGCCCGGTATCGGTTTGGTCGGCATGTAGGAAACGTTTGTCGCGCGAATCGGGCCGTGTCGCTTTCGGGCGGGCACGGCCGTTCGCGCCTTGCGGCACGTCGCGTTCGGCATTGCGGACTCTGAGCGCGGGGAACTTTGCGCGCAGCCCGAGCTATCCTGTCGCGCGCTTGGGGTCCGACGCGGTTTGGAACCCGGCTTGAAGCTTGGCGCGCACGACACCGACGGTATCTTTAGGAATACGGCGGGTCGCTTCCCTTGAGGCGGCTCGTTTTGCTATGATGGGACGAAGGCAAGCTGGCGATGGGGGTCGCCGGCCCGCAGGCGAAGAAAAGGAGCGGCATGCCTCGCAAGAAGGCTGAACCGAAAATCGAAGCGTCCGTCGAGGCCGTCAAACCGGGGTATGCCTCCATCGCGTTCGTGCTCACGGTGCTGGTGGTCACAGTGGTTCTCGTTTCCCAGACGCTTTCCACGGGCCGTCTGTTCGTCCAGGTCGATACGGTGGGCAGGTCGGCTTCCGACGGGGTCTTCCTCGTGTGCGTTTACGAGGGCGACGTCGTCGACAAGCTGCGGAGCGGCCGTGCCGAGAGCATCCCGCAGGCAATCGCTGCGGTGACCGTCGTGTCGGGCGTCGAAACCGAGATCGAGGGGCGTTGGAAGGGCGTGTACACCCTCGCGGTTATCACGTCGGCCGACCGCGTCGACGAGGGAGCGAGCGTTCTGCGCACCGAAGTCGCCCAAGGCGACACGCATATAGGCTTCATGAGGACTCAGGTTCAAACGACCGATCGATCTGCGGCGTAAGCCCGCTTCCCGCGCGCTCCGTCCCACGGCGTAAAGTTTTGGGGGTCGAGGGGCGTAGCTGTTATGAGCGAATGAAAATGTCACCCCTTGGTTTTTTGATTCTGTCACCCTCTAGAACGTGTCCCTCTATCTAGGCGACTACGTGCTCCTGCGCGATTCACTGCAGTGTGACGGCGAGCTGTTCTGGCACTACGTGGTGCGCTTCCTCACCTGCATCGGTGCCCGTATTAGCGAGTTTCGCATGTTCACTGTGGAGTCCGTGCAAACGGGCCATCTCGACATCATCTCGAAGGGGCAGAAGCTGCGGCGCGTAATATCCCGACAAGCCTGCAATGTGATGCGTTGAATTGGTTACGCGGTATCAGCCGAAACGAAGGCTTCCTCTTTGTTGCGAAGGGCGACAAGCCCATGACAGCACGGGGTATCCCCATGGGGCTCAAACGCTTCGCAGACAAGTACGGCATCGACCAGGACGTTGTCTACCCGCATTCGTTCCGGCATCGCTTCGTCAAGAACTTCATAGGGCGCAATCCTGACATCGAGCTTTTCGCCGACCTCATGGGACATGAGAGCTTGGAGACAACGCGTGTATACTTGCGGCGCACAGCATCGGAGCAGCGCGCCGCTGTTGATGCGGCTGTCGATTGGTAAGCTCTCTTTTATGGGAGCAGGGTTTCATTCAGCAGGAAGTCATATATCCCCATGTGAATTATTCCCGTGTCGTCGATCCAGGGCGGCATGGTGGTCTTACTGACGACCACCTTGCGGAAGAAGTCGCGCATAGCGAGCAGGGGCCGCAACTCCGCACGCGCTTTGTCGAAATCGTTCATCGAGAGTGCAGACTGGATGTAGACCTGCTCCGGTGCCCTTGTGGCCACGAAGTCTATCTCGACCTTCTTGCGGCGGGGCTTCCCGTCGGCGTCCTTCTCCGAGACCTCGACGACGCCGACGTCCACCACGTAGCCTCGGGCTACGAGCTCGTTGTAGATGACGTTCTCCATGAGGTGGGTCTCCTCCTGCTGCCGGAACCCCAGCCGGGCGTTACGCAGACCCACGTCCTCGCAGTAGTACTTGCTCGGGAACTCGAAGTAGCGCTTGCCCTTCACGTCGTAGCGTCTGGCGCAGCGAAAGAGGAACGATTCGGTGAGGTGGCCCAAGTAGGCGGCCACGGTCTCGTTGTCGACGGAAACGCCCTTCACGGACTTCAGGGTTCGGGATATCTTGTTGGCGTTCGTCAGCGAACCGACAGACGAGCAGAGGTCTTCGATGAGTTCGGACAAGACCGATGGTTTCTCGATCTCGTAGCGCTCGACAATGTCGCGCATGTATACCTCGTCGAATAAGCCGTGCAGGTATTCGTGCTTGGCCTGGGCGTCTTTCTTCGACAGCGCGAACGGCATCCCCCCATATACGAGGTAGTTGTCCAACGCAGAAACCTTGTCCCCGCCGATATGGGAATAGTACTCGGCGAAGGACAGAGGGTGGATTTCCACGACGTCGTCGCGACCGCGAAACTCGGTCGCGACGTCCTTCGAGAGCATCTTCGAGTTGCTGCCTGTCACATAAACGTCGACATTGCCCTTGCGCAACAGGCCGTTGAGGAGCCCGTAGAGGCGCACCTGGATGTCGTGGTTGCGCATCTCTTCGCGGGTGATGGCAAACTGGACCTCGTCAAGAAGCACGTATCGCATGCCCCCTGCAGCGGCTAACTGCTCCTTGATGTGTCGGGACAGGTTGCCGACGTCGCGGAGCGCCTCGTTGTCGTCGTCATCAAGCGCGATTTCGATGACATGGTCGTCAGGAATCCCCTGCTCCCTCAGGTAGTCACGGAACAGATTGAATACGAGGAAGCTCTTCCCACAACGCCTGACACCAGTAATGACCTTGATTTGGCCGTTACCCATCTTGTCGACGAGCTTCTGAAGGTACCGATCGCGCCTTATGAGCATATTGCCTCCGCAAGTTAGTGTAAATATGCATCGAGTTGCGGATATCATTATATATCACAAGTGGCGAATTGCACGAGAAGCTGGAAGTTCCGCAGGTCGATGTACATTCGCAGACGATTGCGGAAGCCATCTTCTCCAGCTGCTAACGAGCTCACTGATTAGTGATGACCTCTTTCAGTGTTTCCACGATTCGATGTTGCTCATTAAGAGGCGGGACAGGCATGAGGAAATTGGCACCGTCAGCCGTGCCAAGCCTCGGCATTTTCACACCATAGGGATGTTCCTTGGCGTAGCAGTATCCGGCCGGAGTCGTTCTCAAGATCTTCGAGGTCAAGGTTCCAAGTGCCGGGCGATACACTTGAGTAGTCGATGTTCACGCACTTGCCGAAATCGCAAAGTGCAGACATCCGCGCCCATGCCCGGCTCCCGGGAATCTCGAACGGGATCTCATCGTCTATGCAGGCCAAATCACCGTTGCTGCGCTTCTCATAGTGCGAGCCATCGGAAAGCGATTCTGAGCACCAGTTGCCTGATGTCAGGGAATGCCCCGCGCAAGGCACCCATGCGACTTTGTATACGTTCCGAGAGTCTTCGTCGAAGGCACAGGGGTCGTTGCCGAGACGGAATGGCGCAAGACTGCGTTGCCCGTGACGAAACCAGCATCGATTGCCGAACTCGTGAAGCCGGCGGACTTTATCGCCAATGCACGACATTCTTGCCGCAACCTCCATGTGTGAAACCACGTCGCCTTCTTAACGGCCGTTCTCGTATCCCGTGCTTCCAAATCGTAAACAACAGGCATCTTCCACGAGAGCCACCATCTAGGAGGCCCCCAACGGTGCCGGAACCGTACCTTCGTGGTATCATAGCGTTCAGAGAGAGGGAGCGCGGCGAATCGGTTTCCCTAGTCTGCAAGGTGGAACCGTTCTGCAATTCGCATGCTGTCGGCTGTTCTCGGCCGGCGCCTCCCCGAAGGGCGCAGTGCGCCCCCGGTTTCCCATTCTGCATGAAGTTCCAGAGTCAATCGCACGGTTTTCCGTCGACGCTTTCGCGCACAGGGGGCTGCCGTGCGGATAAGACGGCACGCGAAGAGAGAGGGGCCGACTATGGCCGATCGGACCGAATTATGGAGCAATCTGGGGATGGACCTCGAGACGCACGATCTTTTGTGCGCGGCTTTGCCGGCGGCGTTCGGCGACGTGTTCCTGTCGCAGAACAACCGCCCCGAGGGCATGGCGTTCTGGGATATGGTGGCGGCCGACATCCACGGCATCCGCCCAGCCGAACTGGTCGAGGCGCAGAAGGCGGGCCAAAAGGTCTTCGGCACGTTCTGCGTGTACGTGCCCGACGAGGTCGTTATCGCCTGTAAAGGCATCGTAACGGGCCTGTGCGGCGGTTCGCAGTTCTGGGTTCCCGACGGGGAGAAAGCGATTCCGGCCGACACATGCCCGCTCATCAAGGCGTCCGTGGGCGCTCGCTTGGGCCGTACCTGCCCGTTCTTCCGCATCGCCGACATGTACGTGGGCGAGACCACGTGCGACGGCAAGAAGAAGGCCTACGAGATCCTCGCCGAGGACGTGTCCCTGTACGTCATGGACGTTCCGCAGATGAAACGTGAGAAGGACATCGCGAAGTGGACCGACGAGATCGCCGACTTCGCGAAGATGGTCGAAGAGTTCACCGGCGTTGCGTTCACGGCCGAGAACCTCGCCGAGGCCATCCGCATCATCAACGAGAAGCGCCGCGCGCTTGCGCGCGTCTACGAGGCCCGCAAGGCGCTCAACGTGCCCATCAGCGGCACCGACACTCTGCTCATGATGCAGATCGCCTTCTTCGACGACCCGGTTCGCTGCGCCGAGATGTGCAACAAGCTGGCCGACGAGCTCGAGCAGCGCATCGCCGACGGCGTGGGCGTGTTCCCGGCGGGCACGAAGCGCATCCTTCTCACGGGCACGCCGCTGGCCGTTCCGAACTGGAAGCTGCACCACATCATCGAGACGAGCGGCGCCGCGGTGGTGTGCGAGGAGATGTGCACGGGCACGCGCTATTTCGAGAACCTGGTCGACGAGGGTCAGACCACGCTTGAAGGCCAGTTCCGTGCGCTGTCCGAGCGCTACATGAAGAACAACTGCGCCTGCTTCACGCCGAACACCGCGCGTATCGACGACGTGCTGCGCCTGGCGAAGGAATACCGGGTCGACGGTGTGATCAACACGAACCTGAAGTTCTGCACCACCTACAAGATCGAGGCTCCCGCGCTCGAGCGCGCTCTCGAGGACGCGGGCATTCCCGTCTTGGACATCGAGACCGATTACACGGATAATGATGCCGAACAGCTGCGCACGCGCATCGGCGCGTTCGTGGAGATGCTCAACGAATAGGAGCGCACGAAGCGGTGGGAATAGAGCAGCGCATAGCGCAGGCCCGTGCGGCCTCGCCGGGGATTCCGGTGGATTGCTATGCGCTGTTCGCCAACCATACGGACGCGATGACGCTGTACGCCTGCGCCCGGCGTGACGGCTTTGCGGCGCGGGTGTCGCCCACGCCGCGCGCCGCGCGTTCGTCGTGCGGCGTGGCGCTGCTCGTGGAGGCGTCCGATGCGGTGGCGCTCGAGGCATTGGCTCAGCGCGAGGGCGTCGAGCTTGAAGGTTTGGTCGCGCTTCCGCGTCAGATCGACGCGCATCGCGACCGGTACTGCTAGTGCGCGGGGCGACGAGGAGGGCGTGAAGGTGATCTACTTCGACAATGCGGCTACGAGCAGGCTCAAACCTCCCGAGGTCGCCGAGACGGTAGCACGTGCTATCAACAGCTTCGGCGGGGTGGGGCGCGGTGCGCACGAGGCGGCCCTCGATGCCGACTTGGCCGTATACCGCGCGCGCGACCAGATAGCACGCCTTTTCAACGGGCCGGGGGCGAAGCAGGTCGCCTTTTCCGCGAATGTGACCGAAGCTTTGAACATCGTTGTCTCGGGGCTTCTGCATGCGGGCGACCACGCCGTGACCACGGCGGCGTCGCACAACTCGGTGCTGCGCCCTCTGTTTCGCAAGCAGGACGAAGAAGAGGTGGAGCTCTCCATTCTACCCGTGGCCCCCGATGCCTCCATCGACTACGAGCAGTTCTCGAACCTGTTTCGGGACAACACGAAACTCGCGGTGGTGACGCACGCTTCGAACCTTACGGGCGACGTGTACGATATTGCGCGCATGGCGTCCATCGCACACGATCACGGTGCGCTCCTCGTGGTCGACTCCGCTCAGACGGCCGGCTCCCTGCCGATCGACATGCAGGCCGACCGAATCGACATCGTGGCGTTCACCGGGCATAAAGGCCTGTACGGCCCGCAGGGAACGGGCGGGATGTGCATCGCGGAGGGCGTCGAGGTGCCGCCGTTCAAGGTGGGCGGGTCGGGTACGCACAGCTACGATAGGGAGCATCCCGCGTTCATGCCCGAGCGTTTGGAGGCGGGGACGCTCAACGCGCACGGTCTGGCGGGGCTTCTCGCGGGGCTCGTCTATATCGAACGGCGCGGCGTCGAGACGATTCGCGCTGAAGTCGATATCCTGACCAGGCGGTTCGAGGAGGGAGTGCGCGCGATTCCCTCCGTGCGGGTTCTCGGTGGACACGGAGGATGCGCTCGGTGCGGCATTGTTGCGCTCAACGTGGGCGATGCCGATTCGGCTCTGGTGAGCGATGCTCTAAGCACGCGCTTCGGCATCTGCACCCGCTCGGGGGCCCACTGTGCGCCGCTCATGCACGAAGCGCTCGGGACGGCTTCGCAGGGGGCGGTGCGCTTCAGCTTCTCGCACTTCAACACGGTAGACGAAGTGGACGAGGGCGTACGGGCCGTCTCGGAAATAGCGCACGAGCTCGCGTAGGCTGTTGACGTTTGCGTGCGTTCGACGAGGCTCGCGCGGGAGCAGAAAGGGACTTTCATGAAGAGCATCGGAATCGATATCGGATCGACGGCGACGAAAGCGGCCGTCGTCGAGGACGATCGGGTGATCGACACGCTGCTCATGCCCACGGGTTTCAGCAGCGTCGATGCGGCCGAGCGCGTGGCGAGCGCGCTCGCGGAGCGCGGATTCGATTTGG
>CAUVMU010000014.1:0-12977 GCA_963552775.1 uncultured Eggerthellaceae bacterium
GCGGCGATATGGGAAGCCATGCGGCTTTCCCCATGAGCCCCCTCGAAGCATGTGAAACCATTTGGCTGAACAGATACGGCAAGCGCTTCAGTAACGAGAACTTCGGAGGACCGCTGCTCTCGGGATGCGCGGCCGCTCGGCAACCGGGCAACGTTCTTTATAGCGTATGGGATTCCAATTGGCATTCGATGCTGCTCAACCAACTTGCCGGGCATCTCACGTTGAAAGAGTGGGACGAGGAGAGCCTGGGGAAGATCGCGACGTACATGGACGAGGCGAAATCGGCGGGCAGGAAAGGTTCCGACACCTCGGAAAAATACCTGTACTGCGCCGATACGCTCGACGAACTGTTCGAGTGGATGGGCCTTGAAGAAGGAGCGAAAAAGAACGCTCTAGCAGCCGTAGAGGCCTGGAACGCCGCGCACAACGCGCAGAAGGATGTCGAATTCGGCCGCGACCCTGCGACCATGGACCCCATCGTCACCCCTCCGTTCTACGGCTTCGCGGGGACGAAGCGTGTCGGAGGCGGCTCGCTGGTCAGCACGTCGGGCCTGCTCGTTACAGGGGAACAACAGGTGCAAGGTCAAGGATTCGAGCCGATTAAAGGGCTGTACGCCTGCGGCAATACCGAAGGCGGGCGTTTCCCTATGGGGTATAACGGCATTATGAACGGGGTGTCCATCGGTATGTGCTTGACATTGGGATATCGCCTCGGAGAGTTCCTTGCGACAGCCGATCTCGACGAGGCCACCGCGCTCGGCACCAAGAACGCCGAACCCAAGCAGTCCGACAAGGGCATGGGGCCCGGCGGTCCCCTGTAGGCGCTCGAGCGCGCAGGGGCGGCCGGGCCGGGCGCCATCCGCGCCCCACCTGTCCCTGCGCACCTTCCTGCGTGAGCGTTCTGCGCAGCGCTTTTGCACTTTGACCTGCGTGCGCGTCTTGCGCATGCGCCCTTGCGCGCCTTCTCCACGCGCTTGCCCTGCGCGGCGCTCTGGCGTGCCCGAATGAGCCTCAAAAAAATCCTCAAAATGGGTCTTGTCAATTATTGGACTATGTCATATACTTGAGAAGGTCTGAAGCGCAGGGGGCTGGAACCCACCCTTTGGGGTTCCAGCCCCCCCTTCTTGTTTTCGGGCCTACTTCCGGATTGTTGCTTTCGAATCCAGGCTTCGCTTCAAAAGTATATGGGGATTGAGACTTAAGCCGAGATCGATTGTTCATCGCTTGCAAGTCGCAGACATACGGGCTCCGACGGCTCCCGATCCAGGGTCTCCCCAGGTTATCCATTGCCTGCGATTCGCGGACGCGCGGCCCCATCCCTCGGCGACAGCAAGCAAAGGGAACTATAGGCCAGCTCGGAGGCCACCAAAGCATGACGCCCGGAACCATCATGCCGCCCTCTCCCGCCGCCGCGCTCACGAGCCGGCACCCACCCGCCCGGCCCGTCGAGCGCAGGCCCGAGCATCCACCGCGCACCTGCGAGCGCAGGCCCGCCGCCCGGCAACCGAGGGGCCGCGCCTCAAAAGAGGGCAGGAGAAGCCATTAGTGCGCATTTTTTGCGAAAAAGAGAGTTCCGCGCGGCGTTTCTGCAGGTCGCAAAATTCGGCTCTAAAAAATGCGCACTAATTTGCATCGCGGGGCCGCTGCGGGGCCATCGCGGCCCCACGGCCTCGCATCGCGCGCCGCACTCGGACGGGGCCACATGATAAAAAATCTCGGGCTATAGACCAAAATCTCTCGAGAACCCGTTGGCTTTGAACCTGCTCGCTGGTAACATCGCGGCATGCGAGTCACATTTTGCGAACATATCGCCCTCGCCATCACGCGATTGCTCCGCTCACGCTCCCCGGCAGCGTCGGCGCTTACGGATCCGCGCGCCCGCACCGACCTCGAACCGCTCGACATCTCGCCTCGGAAACGCCTGACCAAAAACGCCTTTTATTCCGATTTGCCGAGCATCGGGATTCCCTTCTCCGCGACGACGTCGATATGCATCGCCGTAACCGATGCCCCATCGCGCCTACATTCGCGGCATACGACCAGTCGGATTTACGCTTCGGGCCTGCCCGAACGCTCTTTCGTGCGCGTAGACGACGGAGTGGTCATCAGCTGCCCTGAGCTTCTGTTCGTCGAAATGGGTTCCAAGATGCTCTTCGTCCAGCACCTCATGCTCGGCCACGAGCTTTGCGGTGGTTTTTCACGCAGCGCCGACGATCCCCGAAGCGGCGACGTTGCATACGGATGTCGCCCCGTGACCTCGGTAAATGCAATCCGCTCTTTCATTGGACAGACAAAGCACATCCGTGGGAGGAAAGCGGCGCTCCATACGCTGGACGTTCTCGAGGACGGTGCGTGGTCGCCGATGGAGTCGCTTGTGGCCGCCTTTATGCGCCTCCCGCTCGGCCACTTTGGCTACAACATGGGGGCGCTTAGACTCAATCAGCGCGTATTCGCTCCGCACGAGCTCCTTGCGGCGGCGGAGAAGGAATCGCGAGTACCCGACATTCTGCTCGCTGGAACGCCCGTGGGCATCAATTACGATGGCATGGCTCATCTCGACCTAGCCGCAATCGCGAAAAGCGCCCTGAAAGCCGGCATCGCGAACGGTAAAGACCCGTCGGCCGAAGCTCATCGGGAACTGGCAAGAACGATGCGCTCCGTACGTGAAAAAGCCGTTGACGACGTTCGTCGAAATCGCGAGCTCGCGGCAGATGGGCTTACCGTGTTCCCGATCACGAAAGAGGATCTGCGCGAGAAGGGCGGACTCGACCGCGTGATGCGCCAAGTCGTCGAATCTATCGAGCGCACTTCAAGCCTCGATATGGTGCGAACTCACAAGGCGCTCGCGAACCGGAACCTGTGCGATATGCGCCAGCAGCTCATATGGGCTCTGCTCCCCGACCGCGGCGAACCCCGTTATCCTGCGAGCAAGCTCGCCGTCAGAAACGCTGCAAGTGGAGGGCTCGACACCGTTTACGTAGCCGTGGTGTCCATCTGAGAGATATGCCGAAGCGCGGCGCAGCACCTCGGGTCCCCGCGCGGTGCGGCAAGCGAAGCTCTTAGCGCCGCACGATTTCCGGGAGCACGGGGATGCGCGGAACAGCAAAGAGGCGCCGCTCGCTGTGCTCACCCTTAGCGCCGCACGATCTCGGGGAGCACGGGAACGCAAGCGCGCTCGATGCGCCCGGGTTCTACCTCTACGTTCATAACGCGCGCGTCGGTGCCGTAAATGCGCCGCAACATCTCGGTGGTGATGCACTCGTCGGTGGTCCCGGTTTTCAGCACCTTCCCCTCGTCCATGACGATGACCCTATCGGCACAGTACAGCGCATGATCGGGATCGTGCGTGACCATGATCACGGCCTTGCCCATCTGCGAGAGCACCCGCATGCGCGAGAGTACGAGCTGCTGGTTGCCGAAGTCGAGCGACGCCGTGGGCTCGTCCATGACCAGGATGTCCGATTGCTGCGTAAGGGCGCGCGCGATGAGCACCATCTGCTGCTGCCCGCCCGAAAGCCGCGTGTAGGGCACATCGGCCAAGTCCGCGATGCCGAGCAGCTCGAGCGCACGATAGGCCACCATGCGGTCGCGCCGCGTCGTCCGCGCGAGACGATTCATGTAGGGCGTGCGGCCCATAAGGACCACATCGGACACCGCGAACGGGAACGGCGGCGTGTGCGCCTGGGGAATGTAGGCGAAATGCTGCGCCAGCTCGCGTTCCGTACAGCTCGATATATCGACCCCGTTCAGCAGCACCGTGCCGCCGAGCGGAGCGAGCAGGCCCATCATCGATTTGAGCGTCGTCGTCTTCCCGCAGCCGTTCGCCCCGATGACGCACACGAACTCGCGCGCGTCCACATAAAACGACACGCCGTGGACGATCTCCGTTTTCCGCGAACCCGAACCGTAGCCGCAGCGCAGGTCGCGCACTTCGAGCAAGTGCTCCATAGCCGAGCGCCACCCCTTCATGTGCTCCATGACCGAACGCCGCCCCTTCGGTCGGAGGCTCGCCGAGCATCTGCGAACCGTCCCTTCAAGTGCTCCATAGCCTAGCGCCACCCCTTCATGTTGTGCCGGAAGATGACGACGAAGAACGGGACGCCCAGAACGGCGGTCAGGATGCCGATGGGAATCTCGACCGATGCGAGCAGGCGGGCGATATTGTCCACGAGCAGCAGATACGTGGCGCCGATGAGCATGGAGGCCGGCAGGAGCACCTTGTAGTTCGGACCGACGACCGCGCGAGCCAAATGTGGGATGACCAGGCCGATCCATCCCACGATTCCCGCAACCGACACCGAAACGCTCGTGACGAGCGTCGAGGCGAATATGACGAGCAGGCGCGTGCGACGCGTGTTCACGCCCATGGCGCGCGCTTCCTCCTCACCGAACGACAGCACGTTGAGCTTCCACGCCTGCACAATCAGGATGGTGAAACCGACCGCCATGGGCACCAGACAGGTTATGAGGTCGCCCACATTGATCGATGCGAACGACCCCATGAGCCAGAACGTGATGGTAGGCAGCTTGTCGTTCGCATCGGCCATGAACTTGATAAGCGATGTACCCGACTGGAACAGCGTCGACACCAGAATGCCCGCGAGCACCAGACCGAGCGTGGGATCGTAGTCGACCACCTTGTTCAGCGACACGGCCAGCATCACCGCGACCATACCGCCCACGAACGCGAACAGCTGCACGAACTCGCCCGACAGATTGGCGAGCAGGGCGATGCACGCGCCGAGCGACGCGCCAGCCGAAGCGCCGAGCAAATCGGGCGAGGTCAGCGGATTGCGGAACATTCCCTGATAGCTCGCGCCCGCCACGGAAAGCGCGGCGCCCACGAGCATGACCACCAGGATGCGCGGGAATCGGATGGCGAACAGGACGCGGTCGGCCTTGTCCTCCTCGAGCGTATCGACCAGGCCGGCGAAATGGTTGTACACGCCCTGGACCACCTCGAGCGGCGTCATGGCGAACTTTCCGAGCATGAACGACGCGAAGAACGCCACGACCACGAGCGCGGGGATTCCCACCTTCACCCAGCCGGGAATCTTGGAGCCGAACGTCGCATCGGCCGCTTGCGCCATTTCGTCGTCGAACGAGACCCCCTCGGTTTCGTCGGCGTCCCCGATGAGCAGAGGAGCGCTCTCCATCAGGGAGTCGAGATTCATGCCGCCGCGAGGACGCGCCATCAGTCGGCCCCGTTCGCGCGCGCGTTCAACGAGCCGCCCGCACCCGAGCCGCCCGAGCCCGACGCGCCTGCGGACGCGCCCCCGGTGCCGCTCGCACCGCCCGAGGAGGGCGCGCTGCCCGCATCGCCTGCACCCGAGCCGCCCGAACCGTCGGCCGAAGAGCCCGAGCCCGCAGAGCCGCCGTCGGCAGCGCCGCCGTCTGAACCCGCATCGGAAGAACCGCTCTCCCCGGTTTCCTGGACCATGTAGAGCACGCCCGTGTTCGGGTCGCGGTAGACCTTCCCGGCCTCGACGTAGTACGACCCGCCGCCGTCGAGCAGTTCCTCGTCGAGCGTTTCAGGCTCGATCTCGCTCAGCTGCTCCTCGTCGAGCTTTTTGGCGGTCATCGAGACGACGATGTTGTAAAACGATATGAGAGCAACTAGAAAACCGCAGGCCAGCACAAGCATGCAGTCTGCGAGGTTCACGATGTAGGCCGAGGGGTTCACGTCCTCTCCCACGTCCGCGTGACGGCGAAAACGGCTCGCCCTGAAACTGCGCGCCATGGCCTAGCCCTCCATAGTCGAGGAGGCCGAAGCGACCGAAGCACCCGGCGCACCCGAAACGCCCGAAGCGAACGCGCCGCCCAGCGCACCCGAGCGGGCCGAGGCGCCCGCAGCGACCGAAGCGCCCGAAACGGCCAGCGTCGCCGACACTCCCTGCGAACCGTACGATGTAGAAGCCTTCCCCGCCAGCTCGCGCAGCGGGTCGCCGTCGTAGTTCGTCGGCAGCGAAACGCCGTCGGCGCGCGCGGAGGCCGCCTTGTCGAGCACGCAGGTCATGAGAGATTCGAGCGTTTCGATGTACTCGCCGTACCAACCTGCGCGGACTTTGGAGATGACGAGCGCGAGCACGGCGCACACCAAGCCGCACACCGTGGCGTCGAAGGCGATGTTGAGCGACTTTGCGAGCGTCACCGTGTCGCCCTGGCCCAAGGCCACGATACCCGGGCCGAGCGGGATGAGCGTGCCCATGAGGCCGAGCATGGGGCCAATCTTTGAAACAACGTCCGACCAGGCCACGCGCCGCTTGTAATGTAGCTCGGCCTTGTTGATCTGAATCTGCGCGAGCGCGAACAGCGGGTCCTCGGGCAAGCCCATGTTGCGGCTCACCGTGATGAGCGCTGCTTTCTGCAGGCGCAGAAGCCCGCTCTCCTGGATGATCGACGTGATATCGGCATAGTTCGCGTCGTTGATCCGGTTCACGATGCCCGGCATGTTCTGCTTGTAATGGCTGCGTTCCGTGAATGCCTCCACGATAATCTGCCCGATGAAGAACAGGCTGACCACGATAAGCGCCACGACGACGACCATCGTGGGGACGAGCAGCCCCTGGGCGATGTCGTGCAGGATATCGGGCAGATAGGTTGATTCGTACAGGTTGTCCATAAACGCGTCTTCATGCCTTTCCATAAGGGGGGTAGCTGTTTCCGAGCAGATCCTTTGCCTGGTCATCGGTTATATCGACCCAGTACATCATGCTGTAGAACGTCTTGGTCGCCTCGACCATGTCCACAGGATAGCGGTCAGGGTAGAGCATGTTGGCGACCCACTGGATGCCGAGGAAGCGGTTCACTCCCGGCGGACGGTCGCACCATGCGAAGGGAGCGTTCGGCATCGTGTACACGCGCCCGTTGCGCACGGCCTTGACGGTCGACCAGTCGGGGTTCGTGCGGATGATCTCGTCCGCGCCGCCGCGAATGACGTCGTCCCAAGCCACGATGACCTCGGGGTCCCAGGCGATGACCGACTCGAGCGACACGTTCGTCATGCCGATGCCGCTCGTCAGGTCGACGGCCGCCACGTTGCGCGCTTTGGCGATTTCGAACGTGAGCGCGTGTTGGGAAATATCGGGTTCGGTGGCCAGGCCGAACGGGCCCTCGGC
This sequence comes from uncultured Eggerthellaceae bacterium, assembly GCA_963552775.1. Classification (GTDB taxonomy): domain Bacteria; phylum Actinomycetota; class Coriobacteriia; order Coriobacteriales; family Eggerthellaceae; genus CAUVMU01. The sequence continues at coordinate 7,119 of CAUVMU010000014.1, forward strand.
GTAGTACAGCGAGACGCGCTCGCTATCGGACACGTCGGCTACGGCGGCAGTCACGTCGCGATAGATGCCCTCGAGGTACGTCGCGATCTGCTCGGCGCGTTCCGTGGCGCCCATGATGTCGCCCACAAAACGATAGGCTTCCACTATCTTATCGAACGACCCGTCGACGCAGACGACTGGGATGCCGGTCGCTTCCTGCAGCTCGTCGGCCGTCGAGATGTCGGAGGCCGTCAGCGGAATGCCGCTGATGGAGAATACCAGCTGAACTCCCTGCGCGATAAGCATCTCGCGGTCTATCTCGCCGCCGCCGGACAGCGACCCCATGTACGTGAGGTCCTTCGTGGCCGCCGGCAAATACTTGAGCTCTTCCGGCGTGAACTGAAAGCTCGTGCCGCCCTGCTTTTCAGGGTCGAGCGAGAACACCCACACTTGCGCGAGCGCGCTCGTGTAGTAGATGCGCTCGAGCTTTTCGGGTGTGGGAATGGTCATGGTGCGGTTCGCGTGATCGGTGATGGTGCGCTCACCGCGGAAGAAGGCGTCGCCTGCCTCCGAACGGCAGCCGCCCAAAAGCGCAGCCGTCGCCGTGGCCGCCGCAACCGTCCCGGCCGCCTGCACGAACGCGCGCCTCGTCACGCCGCCGGCCTGCGGGGATCGCCCTTTGGCAGCAGCCCCAATCGTCCGCGTCGCCACGCGCATCGCCGCGCTCGGCGTATCGGGTTCGTAAGGCGCCTGGTAGCCGTTCCCGTTTCTCATTGCATATCCTGTCTCGGGTCCAGGCCTCCCAGCAGCACCGCCGCCACAAGGCCCCTGTCCGTCACCTGCCACGCGCCGTCGCCCCCCCTTTCCACGACGACATCGACGTCGCTCGTCCGCGTGTCCCACGGGCTCCGCGCAACCGCCTGTTCGAAGAACTCGTCGGCGTACCCCGTCGCTGCCCCCGCATCGTCCGCCCCGGACGCGAGCGCGCTCTGGCGCGCCTCGGCGAGCAACGCGAGCAGCTGCGCGCTCGGATGCACCGACACCTGGACCGCCACCGAGACCGTACCATCCTTCCAGAGGGTCGCCTCGCCCATCTGGTAGGAAAAACCCTGGAAGTACGTGCGGGCGAAGCAGGCATCGCTTACCCCGTAGTCCGAAGGGTAGAACCACACCGCCTCGCAGAGCGCCGCAGATGCCGCTTCGTCGCCCGCAGCCAAATCGGCGAACACGCGATCGACGGCAAGCGTCGCCTCAGGATAGGCTTCGGCGACAGCCGTGTCGGAAGACGGCGCGCTCGCGAACGGGTCGAAGCTCGTAGAGGAAGGGCTCGATGAGCCGGGCGCAGGCCCGCATGCGAAAACCACTGCCATCGCACACAGAGCGCACGAGGCTATGAGCGCCTTGGCAGTCGTTTTCCTTGCATGCAGACCGATCACGTCGAATCCCCTCGTCTACCCTTGTAGGCGGGGAAAGCGCTTGGCCAGCTCGTCGGCAAGGCTTCCCGCCAGTCGTCTACCCTTGTAGGCGGGGAAGGCGCTCGAAGGCCGCCCTCCCCGCCGTATTATGCGCGCAAGCTGCGCGCGGTCGCGCCCTTACGGGCGCATGAACTTGTCGGCATCGGCGAACTCTATCCTTGCCGTGCAGGAGCCGCGCACGGTCGCGCCCCTACGGGCGCATGGATCCGTTACGCGCGCGGCGCCACGATCGTGATGGTCCTCAGGCCCCTCCAGTACCTCATACCGGACGAGTTCTTGGCCGCGAAGTCGTCCGCATCGACGCCGAAGAGCATCATCGGCGCGCCCTCGGAGCTCGCGGCGGCCACGTTGGCGACTTGGGCGTCGGCGGCCGTGGTCTTCACGATGGAGCTGCTGCCCGTGAGCATCAGGCAGGGCACGACATCGACGGCGCCCGTCGCGTCGGAGACGTCGGCCTCGGCGTTCGGGAAGAACTTGCCCGTCATAACCTGGTCGTAGGTGTAGGACTGGTCTTTACCGCCCCTGCCCTCGTAGGACAGCGTAGCGCCCGGGCTCCACGAATCGGAAACGCCCGCATTGGAGAACAGGTCTTTGAGCGTCACGTACGAAGCGGCGGTCGTCACGTTCCAAACGCTCGACTTGTAGTACATGCCGGACTGCGGCGTCGTGGAGTCGGACTTCAGCGCTTCGAATTCGGCTTTAGAATAGTTCTTCTCGACCCTGGTTCCATCCGCCTTCACGAGCGTGACGGTGAACCAGCGGCCTGCAATGGTCTGCTCGAGCAGGTCCTGGACCGACTGGGCGACCGAGAACGGACCGCCGAAAATGTAGCCGTGCTGGACAACCTTCGCATGGTCCGCGACGATATCGTCGATGACGCTGGTGTTGCCCTCGCTGGCGAGCACGAGCACCGAACCGAGATTGCCGCACAGCGCCGCGCCCGTGAGCGCGTCGTAGTAGGTCTCGCCCGTGGCGACGGCCATGCCGTCGACGGTCATGCCCTGCCCCAGCGACCACGCCGCAAGCGATGCCGACGTCTCGTAGGCCGTAGCCCCCGAGCGCCGCTCGACGGCCTCGGACGGAACGCCCGCGGAGGCGAGCTGCTCCAGCACGCCCCCGGATATCCAGTACTCGCCGCCCGCGATCACGGCCGAGGTGAAGCCCGCCTGCTTGATGGCGGAGACGGTCTCCTCGTCGAGCAGGCCCGTCTGGGCGTTCGCCAGGAAGACGGGGGTCTTGCTCCAGTACGCGTAGGGCGAGGCCGCCAGCGCGTCCTGGAACGTTCCGGCCGTGGCGATGATGCACTTGGTGGGAGCACCCGCGCTGGCCTTCTCGGCTACCTTGGCTGCAATCTCGCGCGCCGTGTCGATAGCGGTCTGGCCGGACACGCGCTCAACGGTAAGGCCCATGCCCTCGAGCTGGGTCTTCACCGCAGCGGACACCGAGAACTCGCCGCCGCAGATGTAAGCGCGCGTCGCTTTGAGGTTCGTGATGCGCTGTGCCGTCTGCTCGGAAAGCGTGTTCGTGTCGGTCAGCAGAACCGGGGCCTTCTCAACGCCCGCGAGCGAGCTGGCCGCGAGCGCGTCCCAGTACCCGTCGCTGCTTGCAATGACCACGCAATCCGTCGTGGCCTTCCAGCCCTCATCGACGATGGCGCCCATGGTGTCGAGCGCGGTTGCGCCCGATAAGCGCTTCCATGTCGCCGATTCATCGGCGTGGGCCGCCTGCGGCAACGCGAACGCCAGCGCGGCAGCCACGACGACTGCGGCGGAAGCGAGCGCAAGCCACATCGAGCGGATGCGTTTCGCACCTGTCTCCATTCCTTCTCCCTTCGATAGGTCCTTGCACGTTCTTTCTACATGATCCCGCAAACCATCTGCGGAAACGATGCCTTTGTAAAGCGCGGCCGCCCGCATCCCCGCAGCTCTAGCGCAACCTCGCGCTCTTCGAGCCGTTGCTCTGCTTCGCTGCGGCCGCCCGCGCGCTGCTCTAACGCAACGCCGCCTCGAGCTGAGCCTTCGTATCGGCTCCCACCGAGAACTCGCCGCCGAAGATATAGCCGCGCGACACGGAGACGGCGTGGGGCTCCACGAACGAGTCGATGGCCGCATGGTGCCCGTCGTCGGCGAGCACGAGCACCGAACCGAGCTTGCCGCACAGCGCCGCGCCCGTGAGCGCGTCGTAGTAGGTCTCGCCCGTGGCGACGGCCATGCCGTCGACGGTCATGCCCTGCCCCAGCGACCACGCCGCAAGCGATGCCGACGTCTCGTAGGCCGTAGCCCCCGAGCGCCGCTCGACGGCCTCGGACGGAACGCCCGCGGAGGCGAGCTGCTCCAGCACGCCCCCGGATATCCAGTACTCGCCGCCCGCGATCACGGCCGAGGTGAAGCCCGCCTGCTTGATGGCGGAGACGGTCTCCTCGTCGAGCAGGCCCGTCTGGGCGTTCGCCAGGAAGACGGGGGTCTTGCTCCAGTACGCGTAGGGCGAGGCCGCCAGCGCGTCCTGGAACGTTCCGGCCGTGGCTATAATACAGGACTTCGGGTCCGCATCGCCAAGTTCGTTCGCAATAGCGACGGCCGTCGCAGCGGCACCCGCCCCGGCAAGGCGCGTCACCGTCAGGCCCTTCGCCTCGAGCTGCTGTTTCACGGTGTTGGAAACCGAGAACTCGCCACCGCAGATATAGGCCTTCGTGGCGCCGAGCCGGTCGATTTCGGACGCGGTGCACTCCGAAAGCCCGTCGGTTGCCGTGAGCAGCACCGGAGCGCCCTTCGCACCCGCAAGCGGGCTCGCGGCGAGCGCATCCCAGTAGCCGTCGGCCGCAGCGACGACCACGGTGTCGACATGCCCGGGGAAGCCCTCGGCTCCGATGCGCGCCATGGTATCGAGCGCGGTCGGCCCCGAAAGGCGCGTCCACTTCTCGGGGAACACCGGGTCGGGGATGCGCGTCAGCTTCCAGTTCTGGGCCTTGATAGTGTCGTTCACGTAGGTTGCCACGCCCGCAGCGCTCTCGAACGCCGTGGCCGCAACGTCGTTCACGCCCTTGAACGCGTCCTTATGCAGGTCGGGACGGCCGGGGGAAGCGCTCTCGAAGACGACCTTCTTCAACTTCCCGCACTCGGCGAAGGCGCGATCGCCCACGGTCCTCACCCGGGAGGGAATCGTCACGTCCTCGATGGCGGACAGCCGGAACGCGTTGGCCCCGATCGACTCGAGGCGCGAACCGTCGGCGAACGTAACGCAGGTCAGACGGGAAAGACTGGACCCGTTCAAATCGCTTAAGCAGAACGCGTAGTCGCCGATGGACCTCACGCTCGCAGGGATGGTGACTTCGCCGATGCGCTTCTCGTCATCGGAGATATCGGCGCTGTTGCTCGACCCGAACGCCTTGTCGGCGATGGCGGTCACCGCATACGGCACGCCGTCCTTCTCAACCGCAGCGGGGATGTCGAGCTTGAACGAGTCGAGCCCGCCGAGGTAGTCGAGGCCCGTCACCGTGGCGGTCTTCGCCGCCTCGTCGAAGGCGTACGTCAGCGTATAGGGCGTCCCCTCGACGATGTTGAACGTACCGGACAGAGAGCCCGTGAAGCGGCTGCCTTCCTTGGCCGTCACCGTATAGCGCGCCTGACCGGGAGCATCGTTGTTCTGGTAGACGATCGTGTAATCGACGTCGCGAACGAGCTCCGAGCCGCCGTACCACACGCTGATCGGCTCGTACGCCTGTGCCTCAGGCTCGAAGATGATATCCTGTGTGCCCTTGACCTCGGCCTTCGACAAATCGGCTGATTCGCCCGTGTCGGAGATGAGGAACTTCATGAGGTCGTAGTTGCCGTAGTTGGACGAGGAGTCGCCGCCGATGACGTAGCGGACCATGATGTAGCCGTAGCCGACACCGCCCTCCTTGCCCACGTTGTCGCTGTGAACGGGACTGTCGCCGTCGATGACGGTGCGGCCGTACACGACCCGGTAATCGACGCCTTCCTTCAGCTTCACGCTCCCGTCGACCGTCGTGCCCGTAAGGGTAACGCCCGTAACGTCGGGCTTGATGGGGTAGCCGGTATAGGGGAACGCGGTCAGTTCGGAGTCCGCCGCGTTCGGATGCTGCGACATGCTGAACCAGCTATACGACTCGCCCAGGTACTCGACGCCGTCGGGCCGAGCGAAGTTGCCCGTGCTGTTCGGGCCGGAGGGGCAGATGATCTGCGCGCGCTTGATGTTGAAGGTACCCGTGTTGTTCGATCCCGTGAAATGAGGGGACGTGCTCGAAGCCGTAACGATGACGCCGTATTTGCGCGCGTTGACGGCCTTCCCGTCCGTCAGGTTCGGGTCGTCGGGCGCAAGGACCACCGTGTACTCGCTCGGATCGACTTCGGCACCGGACAGGGTGCGCACGTGCACGCCGTCTGCT
>CAUVMU010000015.1:0-12884 GCA_963552775.1 uncultured Eggerthellaceae bacterium
CGCACGTCGCATCTCGTACGGAGCCGCGCGCCGCGCCAAATGCTCGCCCGCAAAGGACACAAGGGCTAGCTTCGGGCGGTTATGGCAACTTTCTTTAATCGGGGAGGGCGACGGTCGGAATCGTAAGAGGCAGGTGGTCACAGGTCTCTTTGGAAACGGAATCATAACCGCCAAACACGAATCCGGAGTACGTTTCGTCGCCGTCCGTGGTTCTCTGCGCCCTTACCATCGCATCCAGAGACTTCGAAGCGGGACCGTCCACAAGCGCGAGCGCCATACCGTGCCGTCCAGAGCAGGCGGCTCCGACCAGCGCATCATGCCAACCCCGCGCATCGGCCACCGCTCCACCCTTGAAGGTGTAGCCGCGCCCGGCACCCCAATCGATAACCGCCGCGCACGTAGCGACGGCATCGTCGCCGAAGAGGCGCGACACTGTGCAGCTGGCCCCCAGAGCAGACTTTATGCGATCGAGCTCGGAATCCGGCACCGACAACGGTCCGCCCGCAATAACCACCTCGTCGAAGCCACCGTTAACCAGGATTTCGAGCGATTCGGCGGAAAGCAGCCCGTCGGATCCCGCCAGAATCACCGGGCACCCCTTGGCGTAGGCATAAGGCGCCACGGAAAGCGCATCCTGAAACGTCGAAGAGGTTGCCACGAAGGCGGTCTTAGCCCACGTATCGCGAGCGTGGTAAACGGCCCGTGAAGTAGCCTGCGCATCGGCTCCGGCAACACGCTCGGGACGCGACCCGAGAAGCGCCTCGAGATCGCTCACGACCGAATCGGAGACCGATTCCGGACCGCCGACCACGACAGCCCGCTTTGCACCGAGGGTTTCTATAACATGCTTGGTCTGAGACGAAAGGGTTCTGCTATCGGTTACGAGAACAGGCGCACCATCGATTCCCGCCAGACCCTCCGAGGAAAGCGCGTCCCACCATCCATCTGCTGAAACCACGACCACGGTATCCACTTTGCCACCCACCGTACGGTTGGCGGTCGTTTCCCGCAATCCTTTTTCCGCAAACCCGATGTCTTTGTCGAGCACGGCAGCGGACATCGTATCCAATGCGTTCTCGCCCGCACATCCGAACCATACGACCTCGTCTTGCGCGTACGCTGCGGGAGCGAAAAGGGCTCCCGCCAACACAGCCGAGCAAATAGCAAGACCGTACTTCGAAATTCTTTTTTCCATGTTCACCGATTCCTCTTGTAAGCAGCTTTTTACGAAACAGTCGAGTGTAGGAATCCTTGCAGCCGGGTTTCAATCTAAAGCGCAGGACTTTAGACGGCTTCACGGCCTCCTTTCTCGAGAGTGGCGGGCATGGGATTCCCTGGAGTGTCACCCGGATCCCATGGGTCGTAACTTGATTGGTTTTTCAGGTTGTCCAGGTAGGATTGCACCTTATCGGAAACCGATAGGTTTCCGCCGAAAATGTAGCCCATGCACGAACACTGGGTGTAACCCCGTGGAACGACCCGATCGATTGCCTGCAGGTTCCCATCGGAGGCGAGCAGCAGTACCGAGGAGTGCTTTCCGCAAACAGCCGCGCCGCACAGCGCATCCTGCCACGCTTCGGCGGAGGCAACGCCTACGCAAATCCTGTTCATGCCATGCGCAAGGCCCCACGCCGCTATCGCAGCGGAAGTATCGACCCCGTTCTGCCCGGAAAGGCGGCCGGCAAACAGCGTGCCGAGCTGGGTTTCAACCGAAGCGGGCACCGACATGTTGCCGCCAAGGATATACACGTGAGAGAAACCGTGCGCTCGAATCGCCGCGAGCGTCGTATCGGACAGGGCACCATCGGCATCGGTAAAGAATAGCGGAGATCTTTTCGCATACGCATACGAGGCGATGGACAAAGCGTCATGATAGGAAGCGGACGTCGCCACGAACGCGGTATCGGACCAGGAACCGTTAAGTGCAAGCGCGTTTTCGGCGACTTTCTCGGCGGTTTGCGCTGCAGTGGTACCCGCTACGCGCACGACAGCAGGAAACTTAGCCGCAATCCGATCGAATACGGCTGAGGAAACGGAAAGCTCCCCGCCAACGACGATGACACGGGAAGGATTCAGACGCGCAAGTTCATCGGCGGTCTGCGAGGAAAGCGAATCCGCTGCAGTCATGAGCACCGGGGCATCTACGAGCCCCGCAAGGGCGGAGGCGGAAAGCGCATCCCAGTACCCCGACGCCGACACGACCACCACGGTGCCCCCGGTTTGAGAGAAACCCCGCGGAGAAGAAGTCACGGCTTTCATCGTGTCGAGAGCCGATACTCCCCACAGTCGCGCAAACTCAGCCGGATAAAGCACACCGGGCTGAGCGATTCCGTTCAAACCGGCGCTCGCCACTAACTCGGACTGCCTCAACCGGGCGATGGTCTCCTCCAGATTGGCCCCTTCTGGAAGCCCTGCGACAACCACCTTCACAGGAAAGGGAGAGCCCTCTTCGTACCAGCTCTCGCTCCTCCAGGTCAAGCCCTCGCGTGCGAGCAGATCCTCAGCCTGCGCCCTCGTAACGTTCAGATGAAACATTATCACTACTTCATCCGGAGCGTAATCGAGTTCGGAGCCGTTCGAATCGGAAGCGCCCGAAACATCCAACGAAACATCGCTCGCAAACGCTGCGGGAACGGCAAACAGCGAGACCGCTAGAACGACCGCGACCGATAAAAGAAATCTTTGAGTTTTTCGCATGGAACAACCGTCTTTTTCTTCGGGAGCGACCTTAGATAGGCATTTCCAACTTTTCAAAATATTTTGTAGTGTAAATTATCTGTTCACTATTGTCAAAAAAGAATTATTCTGCATAGAGTAGCGTCTCTATGCTTCTCCCCTATGCGCAACTTCGAGGACCTTGCGTTATGCGGAACCGACGTCGAGCCGCAATCGCGCATAACGGTCCCCCACGCGAGCTCCAATATCGCGCCATTATCGCGCCATTATCGCGCCATTCGAGTTATAGTGGCGCGATAGGATGTTGATTGCATATGGACCGCGAGAACCTGTCGGAAATCCTCGCCATGAAAAGCGGGTCCCTACGTCCGCGAAGCAGCGCGCGACCGAGCATCGATGAGGCGGTTCAAAGCGTTCAGGTACGCTTTCGCCGACGAGACGATGATGTCGTTATCGGCGCCGCGCCCTACGAAGATCGACCCGTCTTCGGCGGCCACGCGCACCGTGACCTCGCCGATGGCGTCGCGACCGCGCGTGATGGCCTGGACGGAGAACTCGGTTAGGTCGTTCTCGACCCGGACGATCCCGTTGATGGCCTTGAACGCCACGTCGATGGGCCCGGCGCCGTACTCGCACACGGTGCGCACCCGCCCCTCGGCGTCGCGCAGCGTGACCGTCGCCGTGGGGATGAGCGGGTAGCCGCAGCTCACCTGAAGGCCCTCGAGCGTGTAAATGGCTCGGGCCTCGCGGTCCTGCTCCTGGATAAGGCTCTCAAGGTCCTCGTCGTAGACCTCCTTCTTCTTGTCCGCAAGGTTCAGAAACGCCTCGTAGAGCGCATCGAGCGCTTCCCCTTCGTACTCGTAGCCCAGCTCGTCGAGACGGTGCTTCAACGCCGCGTGCCCGCTGCGCGCGGTGAGCACGATGCGGCTTCCGCCCGCGCCGACGTCGGCCGGGTCGATGATCTCGTACGTGTCGCGGCGCTTGAGCACGCCGTCCTGATGGATGCCCGAAGAATGCGCGAACGCGTTCGAGCCGACGATGGCCTTGTTCGCCTGAACGGCCAGTCCCGTGATGGAGGACACAAGACGGCTCGCCTTCGCGAACTCGCGCGCGTTGACGTTCGTGCGGGCATCGAGCTCGTCGGCATGCATGCGGATGGCCATGACCACTTCCTCGAGCGCCGTGTTGCCCGCGCGCTCACCGAGGCCGTTGATCGTGCATTCCACCTGGGTCGCACCGTTGCGCACGCCCGCAAGCGCAAGCGCCGTGGCCATGCCGAGGTCGTTGTGGCAATGCACGGAGATGTCGACGCGCTCGATGCCGTGCACGTGCTCGCGCACGTACGCGATGCGCCGACCGAATTCGTCGGGCAGCGAATAGCCGGTCGTATCGGGGATGTTCACGACCGTAGCCCCCGCGTCGACGACCGCCTGTAAGACCCGCACGAGGAAATCGTAGTCGGAGCGGCCCGCGTCCTCGGCGTAGAACTCCACGTCATCGACGAAGCGGCGCGCGTAGGCCACGCAGGCGGCGGCGCGCTCGACGCATTCGTCCTCTGACAGATGCAGCTTATCATGCAGATGCGACGGCGAGACGCCCAAGCCGGTGTGGATGCGCGGCCGGGCTGCATGTCGGAGGGCGTCAGCGGCAGCGTCGATGTCGCGCTCGACGGCGCGGGCGAGGGCGCAGACGACAGCCTTATCGCCCGCGAGCGCGGCCACCTCGCGCACGCTCTCGAAGTCGCCCGGGCTCGACACGGGGAATCCCGCCTCGATGACGTCGACGTTCAGGCGAAGGAGCTGACGGGCCACCACGAGCTTCTCAGCCGTGTTCATGGAGGCGCCCGGCGATTGCTCTCCGTCGCGCAGCGTGGTGTCGAATATCTTGATCGTGCGGGCCATGATGCCTCTCCTGTTCGTCTCCCTCGCACAGACGTGGTCGAGTCAGCCGACGTGCTGGCGACGGGCTTGCCTGTTCGCCTCCCTCGCGCGGACATGACGGTACGCGAGGTTTCGAGGACCCTATCGTAGCCCCGTTTCGCCGGCAGAGGGGACGAACGCGGGCTACATCGTGATATACCAGAGGTTCTTCAAATCGTCGATGCCCTCTTCAAGTGCGGCGAGCACTTCGGGAGCCACGTCGCCCTCGATGTTGAGATAGACGATGGCGCAGTCGGAATCGTCGCGCGTGCCTATCTGCATCGTCGTGATGTTGATGCCCGCCTGCCCCAAGATGGTGCCGATGATGCCCACGCGACCCGGAGCGTCGACGTACTTGAACACGAGCGAGCGGTGAGCGGGCGCGATGTCGAGGTCGTAGCCGAACAGCGAGACGATGCGGGCGCGGCGCGAGGCGTCCGAAAGGGTGCAGGACAGCTCCAGGCCGTCGGCCACCACGGTGACGGCCGAGGCATAGCCCGAAGCCTCGGCGCGCGAGAACGTTTCGATCTTGATACCATGGCGCGCCGCGACCGATTCCGAGTTCGCCGACGTGAGCGCCCCGACGTTCTTGTAGGCGAGCAACCCTTTGAGCAGGCTCGCCACGAACAGCCCCGCATCGGCGCCCGCAAGCGTGCCCGCCACTGTGAGCTTTATGAAGCGCGGGATCTCTTTTTTGAACTGCGAGAGCATGGAACCCATCATCTCGCAGGCCGTCACGTAGGGGCCGAGCGCGTCGAAGATCTCGGGGGGCGCAGGTGCGAGGTTGAGCGCCGTGGGAACGAGGGAACCCGAAAGCCCCTGCATGACGTAGTTCGCTATCTGCACGCCCGCGCGGCGCTGCGCTTCGACCGTGAGCGCGCCGAGACGCGGGGTGAGCAGGGCGTTGTCGAACTCGTGCAAGGGGGATTCGCGGCAGGGCTCGGACTCGAACACGTCGAGGCCGACGGCCGCGATTTTGCCGGCCGCCACGAAGTCGGACAGCGCCTTCTCGTCGTAGATGCCACCGCGCGCGGCGTTGACGAGGATGACCCCGTCCTTCATGGCCGCGAACTCGAGTGGGCCGAACATGCCGATGGTCTCGGGCGTTTTGGGAAGATGTACCGTGATGACGTCGGCGATGGGCAGGATATCGGCGATGTCGTCGCACAGGCGCACGCCGAGCGAGGCGGCGCGTTCGTTGCTGCAGTAGGGGTCGAAGCCCACAAGCTTCATGCCGAAGGCGGCGGCGCGCTCGGCGACCAAACCGCCCACGCGCCCGAGCCCGAACACGGCGAGCGTCTTCTCGTAGAGCTCCACGCCCTTGAAACGGCCCGGCTCCCACTCCCCTGCATGCATGGAGGCGTTGCCCTGGGCCACGTTGCGCGCGCAGGAGAGGATGAGCGCCATGGTCTGCTCGGCGACCGAGATGATGTTCGAGGTCGGCGCGTTGCACACGACGATGCCGCGCTCGGTCGCCGCAGCGATATCGATATTGTCGACGCTCACGCCCGCACGCCCGATGACGCGCAACCGCTCGCCCGCTTCGATAACGGCGTGTGTGACGGGAGTGTGGGAGCGCACCACGAGGGCGTCGTAGTCCCCCACGATGCCGGCGAGCTCAACGGCGGAAAGGCCGAAGCGTTCCTCGACATCGCAGCCGCGCTTGCGCAGCACCTCGATGCACGCCGCATCGACCTCTTCGGTTACCAGCACCTTCTTCGACATCCGAACACCCTCTCCGTCGCGACGACGAACCCCTGCGTTTCTCGTGCTGCACCATCATAGCGCATGACGTCGCCCTCCCGAAACCCCGCCCGCGCCGCGCGAAAGCAAGCCGAGAGGAGCGAATATTACAGCCCCTCTTCTATCCCGAAACTTCCAACGGTTGCCCTGCCGGAAGCAAGCTTATTGGGAGCGAATATTACAGCCCCTCTTCTATCCCGAAACCCCGCCGTGCCGCGCGAAAGCAAGCGGTGGGCAGGGGAAACGGTACGCCGGAGCGAACGAGTCGGCGAGGCGAGCGGCGTAGCGCCGCGATGCTAGCGCTTGATCCAGGAGAACATGGAGCGGATGCCCTCGCCCGTCTCCTCGATCTGGTGCGCCGCATGGGAGGCGCGCTGCTCGAGGAGCCAGGGAGACCCGGCGTTGCAGTCGTCGATGAACTCGCGCGCGAAGGAGCCATCCTGAATGCGCTCGAGGACGCGCTTCATAGCGGCCTTCGATTCCTCCCCTATGACCTGCGGTCCTGCATAGTAGTCGCCGTACTCGGCCGTGTTCGAGATGGAGTAGCGCATGAAGTGCATGCCGCTTTCGTACATAAGGTCGACGATCATCTTCATCTCGTGATAGCACTCGAAGTACGCCATCTCAGGTGGATAGCCCGCTTCCACGAGCGTCTCGAACCCGGCGGTGATGAGCGCCGTCACGCCGCCGCAGAGCACCGCCTGCTCACCGAACAGGTCGGTTTCCGTCTCGTTCTTGAACGTGGTCTCGATGACGCCCGCGCGCGTGCCGCCGATGCCCCAGGCGTAGGACAGCGCCACGTCCTTGGCCGTGCCGGTAGCGTCCTGGTGCACGCAGATGAGGTCGGGCACGCCCGATCCCTCCGTGTACTGGCGGCGCACGATGTGGCCGGGGCCCTTCGGGGCGATCATGATGACGTCGACGTCGGCAGGCGGCGTGATGAACCCGTAGTGGATGTTGAAACCGTGCGCGAACGCGAGCGCGTTGCCGGGCGCAAGGTTCGGCTCGATCTCGGTGCGGTACACCTCGGCCTGCTTCTCATCGGGGATGAGGATCATGATGAGGTCGGCTTCCCGAGCCGCCTGCGCCACGGAAACGACGTTCAGGCCCGCCTCGCGCGCAGCCGCCTCCGACGAGGAGCCCGCGCGCAGCCCGACGCGCACGTCGACGCCCGAATCCATGAGGTTGAGCGCATGGGCGTGCCCCTGGCTGCCGTAGCCGATGACGGCCACTTTCTTGCCCTGGATGATGGACGGATCGGCATCCGCCTCGTGATAGATCGTTACAGCCATTCTGCTTCCTTTCGTCGTCGGCTGAACCTGTTGTCTCAAGCGCCCGTTCGGACGCGGGGGACCCGGATGCTATGCGTCTTTCGAGTTGCGCGACAGCGCGATCTTGCCCGTGCGCACGACCTCCTTGAGCCCGTAGGCGCGGAAAAGGTCCTCCATGCCCTTGAGCTTGGCCGCGTCACCCGTGGCCTCGACGGTCAGCGAGTTTCTGCCCACGTCGACGATGTTGGCGCGGAAGACGTTCGCTATCTCGATGACCTCGCCGCGCCGCTCGGCCGCTACGTTCACCTTGAACAGCACGAGTTCGCGCTCGATGGCGGCGTCGTTGGTGAGGTCGGTGATCTTGTGCACGCTCACGAGCTTGTTGAGCTGCTTCGTGACCTGCTCATACGCCACGTCGTCGGCGATGACCACAGCAGTGATGCGCGATTTCGTGGAATCCTCGGTCGGACCCACCGAAAGCGATTCGATGTTGAAACCCCGCCGCGAGACAAGGCCCGTCACGCGCGACAGGACACCTGGTTTGTTCTCCACGAGAACCGAGAGCACGTGCTTCATCGGAATCCTCCCCTCAGGTCGGCGGCGGGCGGCTCGGGAACGGCGGCCCCGGCGGCGGACAGGTCGGGAACGGCGGCCCCGGCGGCGGGCGGCTCGGGAACGGCGGCGAACAGGTCGGGACCGCTCCCCTTTGAGACGGCGGCATCCGGCACGACCTGATCGGATACGGAGAGGATGCGCAGGCCTTCGGAAGCGCTGTCGATGGCCCCGATGACCTCGGCGAGGCCCTTGCCGGGAGCAACCATGGGAAACACGCTCTGGTCGCGCGGGATGGCCACATCGAGCAGGCAGGGACCCTCGCATGCGAGCAGACGACGGTAGGCGCCCTCGAGTTCACCCGGGTCGGTCACCCGTTCGGCTTGCCAGCCGTACGCCTGCGCGAGCTGCACGAAATCGGGCAGAGAAGCCAACTCGGTCGAGGAATAGCGTTTACGGTAGAACAGCTTCTGCCACTGGCGAACCATGCCGAGCGCTCGGTTATCGAGCACGACGACCTTTACGGCCGCCCCGTTCACGGAAGCCGTCGCCATTTCCTGCGCGTTCATCTGGAACGATCCGTCGCCGGCGATGCAGACGACCGTTTTGTCGGGGCAGCCGAGCGCAGCGCCCACGGCCGCTGGGAAGCCGAACCCCATGGTTCCCAGCCCCCCCGACGTGAGGAAGGCGCGCGGACGCTCCACATCGACGAACTGCGCCGCCCACATCTGGTGCTGGCCCACCTCCGTTACGACAATGCTGCTCTGAGAATCGAGCAGGGCTGAAAGCTGCTGCAGCGCAACCTCGGGAACGATTTCTGCGGGATTCTCGGCCAAACGACGATCGTAGAGCGGATAGCGGGCGCGCCAGTCGGCTATCTGAGCAAGCCAATCTGCGGTATCGGGGCGCGCCGGGTTCTTCACCAGCATGTCGAGCATGCTCTCGAGCACCGTTTTCAAATCGCCCACGATGGGGATCTGCGCCTCGCGCACCTTCCCGATTTCGGCCGGGTCGATGTCGATATGAACGACCTCGGCGTCGGGAGCGAAGCTCTTCAGGTTGCCGGTCACGCGGTCGGAGAACCGGGCTCCGCACGCGATGATCAAATCGCTTCTATTGAACGTGAGGTTGGCGTACTTCGAACCGTGCATGCCCACCATGCCCACGTTGAACGGGTCATCCGTCGCGATGACACCCTTGCCCATGAGCGTGGTGACCACGGGCACGGATAGTTCGTGCGCGAGGCGGGCCACTTCGTCGGCGGCCTGCGAGGCGACAGTGCCTCCGCCGACGTAGAGCACGGGACGCTTCGAGCGGCCGATGCGCTCGAGCGCGGCGCGGATCTGCTTGGCGTTGCCGCGATACGTCGGACGGTACGACGGGATGCTCACGTCATCGGGATACTCGAACACGACTTCCTCCCCTGCCACGTCGGAGGGGACGTCGATGAGCACGGGGCCGGGGCGGCCGGTCTTCGCAATATGGAAGGCCTCGCGGAACGTTTTCGCCAGATCGTCGACGGACTGCAAGAGATAACTGTGCTTGACCACCGGCATAGTGATGCCCACGATGTCGGACTCTTGGAACGAATCGGTCCCGATGACCGAGCGGGGCACCTGCCCGGTGACCACGACCAAAGGCACCGAGTCCATATAGGCCGTGGCGATTCCCGTGACCGTGTTCGTGGCGCCCGGGCCGCTCGTGACGAGCACGACCCCCACGTTGCCCGTGGCGCGCGCGTAGCCGTCGGCTTCGTGGACAGCGCCCTGCTCGTGGCGGGCGAGCACATGGCGGATCAGCTCGGAATCATACAGGGCATCGTAGATCTTGATAACCTGACCGCCCGGATAGCCGAACACCGCGTCGACGCCCTCGGCCTCAAGCGAGGCGACGACAGCTTCGGCGCCCGTCATGCGCAGCCCCTGCTTGGCGTTGGCGCTCCCCGCTCCGCGCGGGGCGCCGGCATGGGCCACGGTGAGGGCCGCCTTCGAGTCGGGTCCGGTTCGTTTTTCGGAATCGCTCATGATACGTAAGCTCCTTCGTCTGCCGAGCTGACGAGCTTCGCATATTTCGCGAGCACGCCATGGTCGTGCTTGGGCGCGGGCGGGATCCACGCGCTGCGACGATGCTCGAACTCGGCATCGGGGATGTTGAGGCTGAGCACGCCGCCCGCGATATCCACCGTAATGGAATCGCCCTCTTCGACGAGGGCGATCGGACCGCCCGCCGCCGCCTCGGGGCTCACGTGTCCCACAGCCGGGCCCTTCGTCGCACCCGAGAAGCGCCCGTCGGTAATGAGCGCCACGCTCGTGGAAAGCCCCATGCCCACGATGGAGGACGTGGGGGTGAGCATCTCGCGCATGCCGGGACCGCCCTTCGGACCCTCGTAGCGGATGACGACGACGTCGCCAGGACGGATGCCGCCGGCGTTGATGACCGCGCAGGCGGCCTCTTCGCTATCGAACACGCGGGCGGGGCCGGTGTGGGTGAGCATGGCGGGGTCGACGGCCGATTTCTTCACGATACCGCCGTGAGGCGCCAGGTTGCCGTGCAGCACCCGTAACGCCCCGACCGGGGAGAACGGGTTGTCGTGCGTACGGCACACCTCGCCGTCGGCAGGATGGGTGCACTGCGCGAGATAGTCATCGAGCGGCCCCATGCACGTGAGCGCTCGGCGGTCGAGGCGGCCGGCCTTCGCGAGCTCGTGCATGACCACGGGAACGCCGCCGACCTCGTACAGATCGGAGAGCGGGCGCGGGCCGGAAGGCTGCAGCTTCACAAGATGCGGCGTAGCAGCGCTGGCGCGGTCCCAGTCGTCCATCGTGATGGGATGACCCGCCTCGCGCGCGATGGCCGTAAGGTGCAGCACCGTGTTCGTCGACCCCCCGAAGGCCATGTCGCACGCCATAGCGTTGGCGATGGCCGCCTCCGAGACGATGTCCGACATGCGCACGCCGCCCTCGAGCAGTTCCATGACCTTCATGCCGGCGCGCTTGGCCAGACGGATGCGCTCGGCATAGACGGCCGGCACGGTCCCGTTGCCGGGCAGCGCGATGCCGAGGGCTTCGCATAGGCAGTTCATGGAGTTCGCCGTGAACATGCCCGAGCAGCTTCCGCAGGTGGGGCATGCCGTATCCTCGTAGTACTTCAGCTCGGCTTCGGACAGCGTACCGTTCATGACCGCTGCAGCTCCGTCGAACAGCGTGTTCAGGTCGGTCGTGGGGCCGCATCCGCCGGGCTGCCTGCCCGCGAGCATGGGTCCTCCCGACACGAAGACGGAGGGCACGTCGACGCGCAGGGCGCCCAAGATCATGCCGGGAACGATCTTGTCGCAGTTGGGGATGAACACCGCCGCATCGAAAGCGTGGCCCTGGAGCGCACATTCGACCGAGTCGGCGATGACCTCGCGCGACACAAGCGAATAGTGCATACCCTCGTGGTTCATAGCGATGCCGTCGCAGATGCCGATGGTGGATATCTCGAACGGCACGCCGCCGGCCATGTAGATGCCGGCCTTAACGGCGTCGGCTATCTTATCGAGGTTGTTGTGACCGGGAATGATGTCGTTTCGCGAGTTGACGACGGCTACAAGCGGGCGCGAGAGCTCTTCATCGGTCACCCCGTCGGCCTTGAGCAGGCTGCGGTGCGGCGCCCGCGCCACCCCGCATCGAACGGCCTCGCTTTTCAGCTGCATGGCAGCCCCTCTCCCTGCTGCGCCGCAGCGGAACAGCCCGCGCGACGCGTTCGACGCATAAAAAAATCCTGCTGCAGCAAGCTTGCACCAGGACCGCGGGGAATCGCTCGGACGATACACCGCCGCGGGGCGGATGCGCGTTCGCTCGATCGGACCGATTACGGGGCCGCCGGTTCAGCTTACTGGTTCCACCGCTCGGCGAAGGTCGTCCGTCGAGGGGCGCAACGTTCGGATGAACTGCTCGGAGGGGCTTTCGAACCGCCTGCCACCGGCTCGCACGGCCGCCGGCTCGCTGAAAGACAGGTTCGTTCCTACTGTCCTCGTCAATGCATTTCAACTATGAACTTGCAGGCAAGTATACGCTTCCCCGCTCGAGGGCGCCGCCGAGACTCGGTGAACGGCGCGCACGTTGTGCCGCGCGCCGGGCGCCGGGCGCGGAGACGGGCTAAGGTCCATGTTGCCGGCGTTCAGAAACATGACCGCGTTGTGCCGCGCACCGCGCGCGAAGACGGCAGCGACAAGGGGCGCCGCATTATCGCGCGTGCTACTCGGCGGTAGCGGGAAGCGAGGGGGTCTCCTTCGAAACCTTGAGCAGTACCGCATACACCTCGCGCAGACAGGCGTCGGAAAGCGGGCCCTCGTTCGCGGCGCATGCGGCCTCGAAGATAGCCTTCTCGCGAGGCCCGTCGAAAAGCTCCATGCCGGCAGCGGGCTTGAGGTTGCGGATGAGCAGCGAATGGCGCACGCGCTCGTTGATAAGCGCGACCAGACGCTCGTCGAGCGCGTCGATGGCCTTCCGATGCTCCCCTACGCGCCTGCGCGCCTCCGATGCCTCCACGATGCCCTCCCCGTTTCCTTGACGTTCCTCCGACGCGTGTCCGGGCGCCCGTAAACCGCCCGCTCTCTCCGGATGTTCTCTCCGGACGCTCTCTCCGGACATTCTCTCCGCCCGCTCTCTCCGGACGTTTCCTCCGATGCAGGCAAGCCACAGCTAGGCAAAGAGTCCGCCGAGCGCCACGCCAAAATAGC
>CAUVMU010000016.1:0-12412 GCA_963552775.1 uncultured Eggerthellaceae bacterium
CAATTAACGGAACAGCGCTCATTTTTTGGCGTAAAAAACATCTGCCTTCGCGCGTTCGTCAAGTTCCTCTGCTATACACTCCTTCATAAGGTCCGCTGGAATCAAAACAAGAAGGAGTTCCGACTGAAAGGAGATCCCCATGCTTTGTCCCGAACGCAGCGAAAGCTTCAACGCCGCATCTCCCGCCGGTACAGCCGAGAAAAAGCTGCCGGGCTTGAGCGCCGCAGTCGCCGCCTCTGCGATTGCCCTCCTTCTGGCGGCGGCTCTTTTCGCGCTGCCGGGGTGCGCCACCACCAATCCCGACACCGACCCCGTGAACAAGGCGCAGGTGGGCGACGTGGTGCAATTCGGCGACTACCAATGGCGCGTGCTGGCCAAGGAGGGCGGGAAAGCCCTCCTCATCACCGAGGACGCCATCGGTACCCGTGCGTACAATAAAGAGTGCGTTGACGTCGCCTGGGAGAACTGCACGCTTCGCAGCTACCTCAACGACGAGTTCTACAACGGCTTCGACGACAACCAGAAGAGGGCCATCGCCGAGACCAAGAACTCCACCTCCGACAACCCCGAGTACGGTACCCCCGGCGGAGGCGAGACGACCGACAAGGTGTTCTGCCTTTCCATCGAGGAAGCCGACGAGTACTTCTCCTCCGACGACGACCGCGTCGCCAGGTGCAACGGCGACGCCTGCCCCTGGTGGCTCCGTTCGCCTGGCAGCGGCGCGGAATACGCGGCTTACGTCTACGATGACGGGCACGTGGACATGTACGGCTTCTACGTCGACAACGCCTACCGCGGCGTTCGTCTTGCCGTGTGGGTTGATCTGTAATCCTGCGTTTCTTAATCCTGCCTATTCTCGAAAACGTGGATAGGCAGGCAATCTTCTGCGGCGTCTTCCAACCCGGGTTCGGCCCGACCCTTGCCTCTGGCTATCTGCGCGACGGAATCCCCGTTGGCGCATCTCTGCTTGATTGATGGAATCGTTGACGCGCCGATCGTTTCCTTCCCTGCCTCCTTCAGCCGCATACCGAACAGCAACGACCAAGGTAAGCCATCTCGGGGAGCGGTCGGTACCTTTCTGCACGGCCGAAGCCATCGCCGTGAAATCCGAAACTTCTAGTTTGTGATTTCCTGAAGATTCAAACTGTCAAACACAGGCATGCGATATCAGGCGCGCGAGCTCGGCGTCGCGACGGTCGCGGGCGCTCGGCGGCCGGTTCCGCCAGACGCAGTAGCCCCGGCGCGCGCCTATTCGGCGCTCTCCGCCCAGTCCCTGAGCTGCTGCTCCGAGGGGCGGGCGTTGTGCAGGCCGCCCTGCCTCACCTGCGCGCCGGGGACGAGCTCCTGCATGCGCTGCGGGGCCCTGCCAAGGCCGCTGCCGCCGCTCGTGGCGAACGGCACGATGACCTTGCCCGAGAAGTCGTAGGACTCCAGGAACGCGTCGATGATGCGCGGCTCGACGTACCACCACACGGGGAAGCCCACGTAAACGGTGCCGTACGCGGCCATGTCCGCGACCTCGCCCGCGATTGCGGGGCGGCATGCCTCGTCGTTCATCTCGATGGAGCTGCGGCTCTGCCCGTTGTTCCAGTCGAGGTCCGCCGCCGTGTACGGCGTCTCGGGCGCGATCTCGAACAGGTCGGCCCCGATCGCCTCGGCCAGATCACGTGCGACCCTAGCCGTCGTCCCGCTCGCGCTGAAGTACGCTACCAATTCCTTTGCCATAATGCTTGCCTTTCGTTGTCCGCGAATACGGAGCGCCACTGCAGCACGCCGTTTATCATTGCCCAATCAAAATAACCCGATGCTCAGGAGTCCTGTCCGCTATCGGTTCATCCGCGCGCAGTCGCCGAGCTTTCCGCCGGTCTCGAAGTACTCGTAGGTGGGGAACTCGAAAAGCGCGGGTTTGAACGTATGGTAGTTTATCTTGCCCTTCTCGTTCAGCACGTCCTTCTCGGCGTAGACCGCAAGCACCTTGCAGACGAAGTTATCGAAGCCCTCAAGTTCGTAGTTTCCGTCGACCTCGCATTCGATCGAGACCTTCGCATCGTCGATGAGCGGGGCGCCCGCATCGCCAACCGTGTAGGCGAAGGCGCCGGACTTGTCCTCCTTGTTGCCGCTCACGGTTCCCATGCGGTCGGCCTCCTTGAGCCAGGACGCGTCGACCACGTTCACCGAGAGAACCTTGCTCTCGGAGATGCTCTTGTTGACGTAGTGCGCCTGCGCGAGCGACACCATGACGTGGCTGTGGGCCATGGTCCCCGCGTGCGCAACGAGCGTCCAGGTTGGCTTGCCCTGGGCCATCGCGCCGATTACCACGATCGGAGACGGATAGAGTGCCAGCGTCGCACCGATGTTTTTTTCATACTAATGTCCTTTTCTACCAGGCCACTAGTCCATGACCTTTTCCCAGAAGCGGATTGCGTTAATCTGCAGCGAGTCCGCAAGCTCTTCTAGCTCCTTCACCTCGGCATCCGTCAGTGCGACGGCCGCAGCCGCTGCCGCATCGGTCACGTGGTGCGGCTTCGTCACGCCACTGATGGGCAGCGTGCCCTGTGCGATGGCCCAGGCCACGGGCACCTGCGCCACGCCCACGCCGTGGGCGTCCGCGACCTCGGCCAGCTTGGCGTTGAGAACCTCGAGCTTGTCGAGCACGGGGTTGTACGCGGCCGCGCGGGCGGAGTCCTCGGGCATGGGGTGGGCCGTGTCGTATTTGCCGGACAGCGCCCCCTGCTCGAGCACCATGTACGAGAAGAACACGACGTCGTTGTCGCGGCACCACTGGAGGATGCCCGAGTCCTTTGACGAGCGGTTGATTAGGCTGAAGTGGTTCTGCACCGCGCCGAGTCTCAGGTCGTGCTCGCGCAGGATGGCGTCGGCCTCCTTGACCTCGGTCAGGTTGTGGTTCGAGACGCCGATGACCGGCGCGTCGTCGCGTCCCTCGAAGAACTCGGCCAACCTGCGCGTCCAGTTCGGCGCGTCGGAGGTGTTGTGCACCCAGTAGACGTCGAAGCGGTCGAGGCCCATGAGGCCGAGCTGCATGTCGAACATGTCGGCGACCGGCGTAGCCGACGAGGCGTCCATGCACTGGGGAGTCAACTTGTCGGACACCAGGTAGCTTCCGCGATCGCGCCCTTGCAGGAAGCTGCCTAGCATCTTCTCGGACGTGCCCATGCCGTAGGCGAAGGCAGTGTCCCACAGGTTCAGTCTCGCGTCCATCGCCGCGTCGAATATGGGACGCAGCTCGTCTGTGGTGAAGCCGTCCCCGAACGTCCCGTCGTTGCCCCACGCCCACGCGCCCAGCGCGATTTTCGGCATTTTGATTTCACCCATGTGAATGTCCTTTCATCCAGTTAACGAGACACGTCCCGCTTATTGGAGCCGATTCTGACACTTAAATCTTGGTTTAAGCCAATACATATTCTTTAATATATGGAAGACTCTTCACAAGCCCGTGGTGTCATGTAGCGAAGCGCAAGCGAAAGAAGGAACCGATGGGCAAGATCTACACCATAGGCGAGTCGGCGGCCGAGTTGGGCACGCCGGCCTCGACCATACGCCTCTACGACAAGAACGGCCTGTCCCCGACGTGGCGCGCAGCAAGGGCGGCATCCGTGTTCACCGAGGACGACCTGGAGTGGGCGCGCTTCATCGAGCGCCTGAATCTCGAGAAGGTGAGACCGATTTCCACGGAGGAGTGGATGGGCCTCAACCGGTCCCGACGGTCGTCGCCTACGGGACGCACGACAGAGTGCAGCCTTCTTCGCGTCCAAGAGCCGTTCGCTGCGGCTGGCGCAGAGACGCCGTCGCAACATTTGTTCGCATGCCAGTGCGCTGTCGACGTTGAATGAGGAGTCGCCTTCGCACGCCTTATCGCCGCGCTACTCGCACCGAGTAAGACGCTCGGCTTCCCTCGCGCGCACCTTGTCGCGGAAGGCGACGCTCAAGATCAGGTAAAGCGCGACCGTCATGGGAGCGCTGGTGAAGAACGGCACCGATACGACGCCCGCGGAATAGAGCACCATGTTCACGACGCTCGTGACCAGAAGCGTCGCCACGCCTCGCCAGTTCACGTCCTCGACCGACGACAGGGGCACGCCGCGCGAGCCGATTTTCATGAATCCGCGGACGATGTAGTAGTCGGTGATGAGCAGCATGCACCACGAGATGGTGAGGATCGAGCCGAACGACATGAAGGCGTTCACCTGGTCCAGAATGTTACCTAGGATGAAGGCGAGCCCGATAGCGTTGGCGATGAGCACGGCTGCCGGCCAGGAAAGCTTCACGCCGAACAGCGAGTCGAACAGGTTCGTCACCGCGTTCGCGCCGCCGATGGAGTTGGAAGTCTCCACCTTCATCTGAGACAGGCAGATGATAGCGAGTCCCACGCCGCCCGCGGCAAGCACGAGCGAGATGCCGGGGTTGGTGATGGCCGCGTGCGCCGCAGCGGTGTCGCCCATGCCCTGGGCCGAGAAGTACTCGACCGACTTCTCGAAGCCGAAGTAGGTGATGAGCGCGCCGAAGAGATAAGTCACAACGGCGAACAGCGACCCCACGCCCGCAATCGGGACGAGGTCGCGCTCTTGCTTGGCAAAGCGCGTGAAGTCAGCAGCGAACAGCGCAAGCAGACCACTCGTCATGATGGCGTAGTTCACGCCGTAGGCGAAGCCCCGCCCCGTCTCGACGCCCGGAATCATGACGCCATGGGTGAGCGCGTCGCCCATCTGGCCGTTCACCGTGATGAGGCCGACGACGTATCCCATCACGCAAAACAGCGCGACGACGAAGGCGGCGTTCATGCGTGCAATGAACTTCGTACCGAACAGGGCCATAAGCATCCACACGCAGCTGATGCCGACGAAGAGCGCCCAGCGCTGCCACTCCGCGTCAAGCCCGAATGCGTAAAGGATGGCATTGCCGAGCTGGACTGTCCCTACGGCGAGTACGCCGACCAAGAGGAAAATCCACACGAGCGAGCCCGCCGCCGATCCTTTGGTGCCGAAGATGTAGAGGCGGCTCGCCACGTTGTTCGGCAGGCCCTCTCGGAAGGTGATCTTGCCCACCAGGTAGGTGAGCGCGAACGACAGCGCGAACGTGATGGCCATAGCGACGCCGCCAAGCTGGCAGCCCGCATAGAAGGCGACGATGCCGCCGCCCATGAGCTTGGAGAGCGACGACACCACGCCTGAGAGGATGGCCGCGATGTAGGGCCAGGCCAGGCGTGCCGAGTCGGGCACGCGCTCGAACAGCGACGTTTTCGTCCTGGCGGGCGCCTCTCCCGCCGCCTTCGCGGAAGTCGTGCGGCCCTTGGACGCCTCGTTCTCGCTTGGCGCGCACCCCTTGACGGGCGTAGCCACCTCAGGGGCGGTCTTCCCCTTCGCGGCCGTCTCGAGTGCGCTTTTCCTCTTCGCGGCCGTCTTGACCGCATTCCCTTCGCTCATCATATCTCCTTTGATTGATTCGTTTTATGAGATATATTCGGCACAGTATTGAGATTCAACAACCTCAGGGAAGTGGGCTGTGCTGCTTCGCGAGTTGCAAGGGGGGAAGCTGCGCCAGGCTCATGACAGCGATGAGCTTTGAGCGTTTCCCAAAGTACAAGAGATGGAGGTGAAACGCTAATAGGAGAAGTCCGCTGCTTGCGCCAGGATAAGACGAATGCAGGATTGTGGAGGGAACGACCCTCTTCCCTGAGGGGTAAGCGCCCGTTTGCACGAACGCTCACCGAAAGCCACAGGCGTACGCCTCGCCGCCTTCCGCCCGAAGACGGCGAGTAGCATGCACCCCGCAGTTGCGGCAGTCAGGGAACGCCTTCCGCAACCGCCGTAAGATACAAGCCGAATATCTACGCGATGCCGAAGTTCGCAAGCACGATCATGACGATGAGCGCACAAAGGCCGGCGCCGATGGAAATCGCGGCGATGTGCTTGTAGGAGTTGCCATGGTTCAAGCCCATTGCGGCGAGCATGCCAAACATTGCGCCCGAATTCGGCAGAGCGCCACCGATCGTAGCCGCGGTCGCGATGATCTTCGCAAGCGCCGCAGGATCGCAGCCGGTCGCCAGATACGGCTCGAGAAAGTTCTGGGCAATGATTCCCACGGCGCCCGAGCCAGAACCCATGACACCGCCGAGAACTGCAGCCATGGTTGCAGCGGAAACATAGGTACCGCCAGGCATGTTGAAGATACCCTGGTAGACGACGGTGAAACCGACGGAAGCGGCGGCGACGGTGCCGACACCGACAGCTGCGGAGGTGAACAATGCGGGACCGAGCGCGTTCTTCGCACCTG
The DNA here is from genome assembly GCA_963552775.1 of uncultured Eggerthellaceae bacterium. GTDB lineage: Bacteria > Actinomycetota > Coriobacteriia > Coriobacteriales > Eggerthellaceae > CAUVMU01. Next base: position 6,292 of record CAUVMU010000016.1, read on the forward strand.
TGCCCATAGTGTCGCGCTGGCTCGAGATGTACTTGTTGAATGCGATGATGGACACCACGACGGCGACGATCATGCCGATGTACACGACGTTCTTTACGCCGAGCTGCGAACCGCCGATGATGATGACGACCAGAAGAATGAGCGGGAGCAGGGAGATGAACAGGCCCGGGACTTCCTTCTGCTCGACAGCTGCCTGGCTATCGGCCTCGGTGATCTCGTAGGTTTCACCTTTGGCCTGAGCACGCTTGAGAGCGAACTTGATGTAGAGGCAGGAAACGACGATCGCGATGATGGAACCGACGATACCGAGCACCGGAGCTGCGGTCATGGACACGCCGCAGCCGTTAGCCGCGTTAATCCATGCGATGGCGGGAACGCCAGGAATCATGGCCATGGTGAACGAGCACGCAGCAAGCGTCCACGCAGCGCAGAACAGGTGCCACGGGATGTTGCATTCCTTGAAGATTGGGCGCGCAAGTGGGATGAGCGCGAACATTGCCACGAACATCGATATGCCAGCGTAGGTGAGGATGGCACCGACGGCGGCAATTGCGAGAAGCACCAGGTACGGGCTCTTCGTGCCCACCTTGCCGACGATGGCCTGGGCGATAGATTTCGCCGCTCCCGACTTGTCGATGTACTCGCCGAGAATTGCCGCGCCCATGAAGATGAGTAGGTTTTTTTGGACGAAGCTCGCAAGGCCGGTCACATAGGAAGACTGCGTGCCCAAAATGGCGCTCGCGATATCCATACCGTTGGTTGCCGCGATGATGACAGCAGTCACGATAGACGTGATGAGAACATTCCAGCCCTTCATGGCTGCAATGACAAAGAAGACGAGACCGACGATAATGCCGATGACTCCAATCCACTCCATGTTGCTTTCCCCTTTCGTAAAGCAGTTTTCATATTTGCAATGCCGCTGCAAGGGAGACTTCCCGCACGGGCGGTGCAAGAAGGTTCAAATGCAGCGACGTGCATTCAAGACAGATGGCACGAAGCGCCCCACGAACCTGCAGGCCCACGAATCCCCGAGCTGCGAGTGGCAAGTTCTCAAGCTCGCAGGGCGAATTCCCCTTACGCCATGTCGTTGCGCGTCGCGCGCATGAGCTCGACCACCGACGCGTGCTTCATCTGCAGCTCGTTGCGGCGAATCGTACTCTCATCGAAGATTTTCAAATCCTCGGGACTTTCAAACATCGTCCCTAAATCGCCGCGCTGCTGATTCAAGCGAATGGCCTCGTTCGCGTCGTAGGGGAAAAGCGGGGTCTTCTCACGCGGGTTCCAGATGATGAAGGAAGGCTTGGTCGCATCGGGTGACGGCATGCCCAGGCAGTAGCGCACGTCGCCGTACTTCTCTACAAGCTCGTCGATCGGGCCGAAGTCGAAGGCGCGAAGCGGGCAGCTTTGCGTGCAGACGGGCTGCATGCCTTCGGACAAACGATCGATGCACATGTCGCACTTGTTCATCTTGCAGGCGGGCTCATCGGTGACAAAGCGGGGTGCGCCGTAGGGACATGCGTCGTAACACTTGCGGCAACCAGAGCATTTGTCCTGGTCAACAAGAACCGCACCGAACTCGTCTTCCTTGTAGAGAGCACTTGTCTCGCATACCTTCACGCACGCTGGATTCTCGCAATGAGCGCAGGGGAACGCAAGCGAGTGCAGACGAATATGGGGGAACGTTCCCTCTTCCCACTCGTACACCGTCATGTACTTCTCAGAGCCTGGCTCGATGCCGTGCCAATCCTTGCAAGCAATGCTGCATGCCTGGCAGGCGTAGCAGCGGTTCATATCGAACATGAAACCATACTGGGTCATCGTTTTATCCCTTCCCCTCACCGAGCGAGCGGCGATAATTCAAAGCCACGCTCGCGCCGCGCATGCCGCCGCGTTCCGCCTCGTTGCCGAAGCCTTCCGCGTCGCCGTCACGGACTTTTTCAACTTCCACCAGGCCCGCAATGATGAGCGCGCCCAAGATGTGGGGCAGATGCCCGTCATCGAGCAAGATGTTCGGGGTACCGCGCATGTCCTGGCCGAACTTGTTGCACTCGGCAGGAGTACCGTCGGTTTGGAACCACGCGCCATGGTGCACGGCCGCGGTGCCGGGCATCATGCGGTTGGTGACGTAAGCCGTAAGCTCGACTTCGCCGCGATCGCTGAAAACGCGGCAGATGTCGCCGTCCTTGATGCCGCGCGCCTGCGCATCGACGCCTGAAATCCACACCGCGTGGCGATAGCAGTCCTCGCGCATGAGCGGATTGTTGTCGTTGCTGGAATGCTGGCGGTAAATCGAAACCGGCGAGACCATCGACAGCGGGTACTTCTTGACTTTCGGGTTGTAGAAGCCGTCGTTTGACGCCGATCCGATGTCGCCCTCGACGTAGCTTGGGCTCCATACGGGCATGGGGTCGATCCGCCCGCGCCAACGCGACTCGGCCATATCGTGGGTCTTCACGTAATTGGAAGAGAACTCGATCTTGCCGGTAGGCGTGTTAAACGGGGTCTCGGCACGCTCGATCATAGTCTTGAACGGGTAGTACGGCTCGTCGATCTCCACGCGGATGACCGGATGCTCGTTGAATTCCTCCCAGGTCAAACGATGGTCGAAGCCAAGATATGCGCGGATGGTCTCGTTGTCGGCCCACTTCTCGAAGGCCTCCTTGTAGACGGCCTCCTGCGCGTCGATCCAATGTTCGGCATCCACATCGACCATGCGCGGGTTGTACTGCTTGGCAACACCCAGACGCTTGGCTATCTGTGTCCATACCCATTCCTTCGAGCGAACCTCGCCCGGGAAGTCAAGCCCGCGGCCGCAGAAGGTGAAGTAATTGCGCATGCCGTTAGGTCCCGAAACGAAACGCTGATGGCCATACATGTATTCGTCCATGCCCTCGAACTGCCAAATCGGAGCAGGCAAGATGATGTCGCACAGTTCGGCTGTAGGCTGATTCAGATGCCATTGGAAGCCCCAGTTGAACTCGGTGGAAGCCATGCCCGCGAAGCGTTTGTTCACGTTGGAGTGATTGTTGCCGTAGTTGTTCTCGAAGATAATCATCTGTATGTTGGGCAAAGGCGAGTCGTTGGTGGGCGATCCGATGCGATGACGGAACTCCGATTCGCTCATGCGGCCTTTCCAGTAATCCTTCTGGCATGCAAGAATCTCAGTGAGGCAGTTGTTGTTGAACAGCACGGCGGGCTTGTAGTCGCCCGGATCGCGATGCCAATCGGCACGCGGTGCGGGGACGCGCCCCGGGGTGGGCAGGCAGGCGCCGGTCTCGCAGCCGCCGGCGCATGCAATGTTGCCGGTCATGGCCTGGAGCAGCATGGATGCCGCTGCAGAGTAATCTCCCATGTGGCGCTTCGCGCAGGAGTAGAAGTATTGCAGGTGAACGGGTTTGGTGGTGCCGTAGAGGCGAGCGAATTCGCGAATGGTGTCGGCGGGCACCGCGCAGATGGGAGCGGCCCACTCCGGCGTCTTCTTGATGCCGTCCTCGCCTTCGCCCATGACGTAGGTGCGCCATTCCTCGAAACCCGTCTTATCGACCCATTCGTCGACGAACTGGTGATCGATGAGGTCTTCTTCGTAGAGCACCTGCGCAACCGCGAGCATCATCGCGAGGTCGGTGCCGGGACGGATGGGAATCCACTGGTCAGCGAGCAGTTCCGCAGACTGTGTATAGCGCGGGTCGATGACGATGGTCTTGCAGCCATATTCGTGCGCGAGCTGCATATAGTACGACGTCGGACCGAACCATGCGACAACTGGGTCCATGCCCCACATGATGAAGAGCTTGGAGTTGAAGATGTCGGGCGCCTCGAAGCCAGGCGCCGCTTCGGAACGACCGGATGCCACGAGCGTGAGGTTCACGCCGAGGTGCAGCATCTCGCCTGCTGCGTGGCCGGAGGTGGAATGCTCGCCCCATGCGCCGAAGCCCGCTTCCCACCAGGCAGCGAGCGGGAAGCCGTTCTTCTCGAAGCTGGGGTATTGGGAATGGAAGATGCCATAAGGGCCGTACTTGGCCTTGATCTCCTTCATTTTGTCGGCGATGGTGTCGAGGGCCTCTTCCCAGGAAATCTGCACGAAGTAGCCTTTGCCCGGGCCTTTTTCGCCCACGCGCTTCATCGGGTGCAGAAGGCGCGTTTCGGCTTCGATCTCCTTCTTCCAAGAATGCCCCATTGCGCACGGGCGCATCTGAACATTGCCTTTCCAGATGTTCTCCCAGCCGCAATCCTCGCGACTGTCATTCGCGTTCACCGAGTCATCAGGCTCGATTGCGATAAGCCTGTTGTCCTTCGCATGGCACTTGAGCACGCATGCCGAGTCCCAGCAACCGTTCGCGGGACACGAGGTGTAAAAAATACGCTCACCTTCGCGCTTCGTGCGGCTGGCATCGATGATTCCCTGCTTGTCCACCGACTCCTCCTCTGTCCATTGATGCTGCACGATGAGCGAGAAGTGATAAGGTTCGCACCCCTTTGCGCGTTCGCGCCGTCCCCCTCTTGCCGTGCGGCGATTCGATCCGCCCTCGTCTTGGCAAGCCGCAGGCTCAATTGCAAAGGCCCCGCCAACGGCTTGATATCGGCGTTGAACAGAAGAATAGCGGCCAAAATCGGTTTCCGTAAGAGGCATGCGGCAATTCGACGACGCAGTCATTTACCGCTGTTGTAAAGGGTTTCTTGCATGAAAAGAGGTGTTTACAGCCGCTGAAAGGCGCAGTTTGCACCCTGTTGAATTAGCCATGGTAACTTGAGCGCCGGGCTATAAAGAAAAGCCTCCGAATCCAGCGGGTTAAAGCCGAATTCGGAGGCTTGGGAATGCGGGGGCGTATCGTGCGCGATGCGCGAGCGGGACACGCAGCGTACTTGGAGGGCGCGCTTGGGCCGCAGGGGCGGGCAATCAGGCGTGAAAGTACCCTTCGGGTATATTGCCGCGCACGAAATCCATGAACTCAGATGCAAGCGGAGAAATTGCGCGTTCAGGGGACCACACCAAATCGACCGGATAGCGCATGGGGTCGGTATCGATCTCGGGCCAGATGATGCCAGGCTCGTTTCGATAGCGATTGGCGATGCATTGTGGGACGCTCCCCCAGCCCAAGCCAGCTCGCACGCCCGCCACCATCGCTTCATGCGTGTCGAAACGAGCGACCAGATTGTGATCGAGCAGCGATACTCCGTAACGATCGCGGAAGTGGCGATTCCCCACCATGTGGCGACCAGAATTCCATTCATATATAATCATGGGCCATTCGAGCAGCTGCTTTACTTTGATAGGTTGGGGTACGCTGTTATAGGGAGGCCTGTCAGGCGTGAGGAACACCAGTTTGGAAACGCCGAGCGTTTCCGATTTGAGACCGTCTTCAATAGACTCGTTTTCCAGGATGGCGAAATCGAGCTTACCATTTTTAATCTTCTCCATAAGTTCGGGCTCGTATCCCGCCTCCAAATGGACGAGCGCATCAGGATGCAAATCATGGAACTTCTTCACGAGCGCAGGCAGAAGCGCCACGCCGTCGGCAAGGCTCATTCCCACCTCAATGGTGCTGTCGAAGCTCTCGTCGGTCGCGGCAAGCTCGGCCGCAAGCGCGCTTTCGAGCGTCGAAATCTTATGGGCGAACTTCGTCACGATGACACCCGCCGGCGTTGGGACCACACCTGTCGAGGTACGCTCGTAGAGCTTCGTGCCGTAGCGCGTTTCGATGTTCGCAATTTTTTGAGATAGACCCGGGCGCGACATAAACAACTTCTCAGCCGCCTGGGACAGGCTTTTCGTCTCTGAAACCGTTATGAGCACTTCAATGTCGTCTAGCTGCATATCCCCCCCACTTCGCACAGCATGAATACATCGGGCGCTTCGCGACGTAAAATCATTCCTCAAACGCCGCCTTGCCGCCGATGGTGAGGAAAGTTTACACTGAGAAGCAACATGCGTCCACGTCAGCATGTGCGCGGGACGATGTAAAGTCGGGAGGAGCGCTTCTCCCTTCGGGGGAGGAGGACGCCGCCAGGGCCAAGGCGCCCGAGACGGGACCGACGCGATCAAGGGACGTGCACAGGGAACATCTAGATTTCACCCTCTCGATCTCATTTCTATTCATAAATTCTCCATTTGTATATT
>CAUVMU010000017.1:0-12203 GCA_963552775.1 uncultured Eggerthellaceae bacterium
ACCGCCGCGAGCATATCGACGTCAAGATCGTTCCCCGGTTCGTCGAGGATGAGCACGTTAGGCTCGTCGAGCAGGATGAGCATGAGCGCAAGCCGCCGTTTCTGCCCACCGGACAGATAGCACACCGGCTCGTTCAGGTCGGATTTCGTGAAGCCTAAGCCCTCGAGCAGCTGAGCGGGCGTCTGCTCCTTGCCATCGAGCATGATGCGGCGCGTATAACGGCCGATGACCTGACGCACGCGGTCATCGCCGAAAGCGGCGAGTTCGTCGAGATGCTGAGAGAGCACGGCGAAACGCACGATCTTCCCGATTTTCACGCGTCCGCCCGACAACGGCTGCAGCCCCTGGATAACGCGCAGAAGCGTAGTCTTTCCCGCTCCGTTCGCTCCAACGAGGCCGATGCGGTCGCCCGGGCCGATGAGCCACGTCACATCGTCTATGACGGTGCCGCCGTCGAACGAAACGCACACGTGCTTCAGATCGATGACCTCCTTGCCGAGGCGCGCGACCGCCATGCGCTTCAACTCCAGCTCGTTGCGCAGAGGCGGCACGTCGGCGATCAGCGCTTGAGCGGCGGCGACATGGAATTTCGGCTTGGTCGAGCGGGCGCGGGCGCCCCGTGAGAGCCACGCGAGCTCGCGGCGCAGCTTGCTCTGTCGTCGCTGTTCGGCGACCGCCGCCACACGGTCGCGCTCGACCCGCTGCATGATGTAGGCGGAAAATCCCCCTTCGAACAGCTCGATCGAACGGTCGTGCACCTCCCACATGGAAAGGCACACCTCGTCGAGGAACCAGCGATCGTGCGTAACGACCAGCAACGCCCCTTGACCGTCACGCCAACGCTTCTTTAGGTGCTTGGCAAGCCAGTTGATGGCGGCCACGTCGAGGTGGTTCGTCGGCTCGTCGAGCATGAGCACATCCCACGTGCCCACAAGCAAGCGCACCAGATCGACACGGCGTCGCTGCCCACCCGAAAGGTCGCCAACGCGCCCTTCCCATGGAATACCTCCCGCAAGCCCCGCGATAATCGACCGAATGCGCGCGTCGCCCGCCCACTCGTAATCGGGACGCTCGCCTACGACAGCTTCGCGCACCGTCGCATCGTCATCGAGGCTATCGGTTTGCCCCAGCAGACCGACCGACACGTCGCGTGTGCGCACAACACGGCCCTCATCAGGCTCGATAATACCTGCAAGCAGCGAGAGCAGCGTCGATTTACCGTCGCCGTTGCGCCCTACGATGCCGATTCTCGCGCCTTCGTCCACGCCGAGCGACACGTTCTCGAACACCGTTTTCGTAGGGAACTCGAGCCCCACCTTCTCGCAGCCGAGCAAAAACGCCATGCGCATCCTCTTTCATCCCAGTACCCGGAACTTTTATTGTACCAGCATGGTGAAAAGACGGAAGCTGCACGCGCAACGTAAAATACGACGTTATTATCATGGACAGAAATCGGGATTGTGTATAGATCGTGGACGGAAATCGCGATTGTGTATAGGTTTTTGAGGCTAAATCGGGGGAATACGCGTCTCACCGCGGTGCGTTCGCATGAGCGATTTCGAAAAAAGGCCAGTTCATGGGCTTGTCCGTGTTCGAGGGGCTTTGCAGGTGTCTTTTCGGACCTATACACAATCCCGATTTTTGACCACGACCTATACACAATCGCGATTTTTGGCCATCCTGGACCATCTCTGATAGAAGCAGCGGTCGAGCGCGCCCCGCGGCCGGCCGCGCCCAGCGGTCGAGCGCATCCCGCGATTGCGCGCACCCCGCGCCCAATCGTGCACCGGGCGCCTGCAGCCTACAGATGCGCGGCGACCAGGTCACCCATGCGCGCCGTCCCCACCACGCACGCAGGCGGGGTATCGACCTGCCTGATATCGGCCGTACGCCAGCCCTCGTCGAGCACAGCGGACACAGCGCGCGCGACATCGTCGGCCGCCTCAGGCAGGCCGAGACCGAAGCGGAGCAGCATTTCCGCGGAGAGAATCTGTGCCAGCGGATTCGCAACACCCTGACCTGCGATATCGGGCGCGCTCCCATGACTCGGCTCGAACAGCGCCACGCCGTCGCCCACACTCGCGCTTGCCAGCATACCGAGCGACCCCGTGAGCATGGAAGCCTCATCCGACAGAATGTCGCCGAACATGTTCTCCGTCACCACGACATCGAATTGGCGGGGGTTCGCTATGAATTGCATGGCCGCGTTGTCCACGAGCATATCGATAAGCTCCACGTCCGGATAATCGGCCGCTACGCGATGGGCAACCTCGCGCCACAGGCGGCTCGATTCGAGCACGTTGGCCTTGTCGACGGAATGAACGCGACCACGTCGTTGAACGGCCATTTCGAAAGCACGGCGCACGATACGCTCCACCTCGTACTCGCGGTACTCGAGCGTGTCGAACGCCCGCTGTCCGCGCGCACCGCCTACACCCGCACCCTCCTCGTCATAGAAACGATTGCGCTGACCGAAGTACAGCCCGCCCGTCAACTCGCGTACGATGACCAGGTCAACCCCGTCCGCAACCTCGGGCCGAAGCGTCGAAGCGCCCGCGAGCGCAGAGAAGGCGCGCACCGGACGCACGTTGGTGTACAGCCCCAGCTCCTTACGGATGCCAAGCAGCCCCTGCTCGGGACGCGGGTGAGACGGGTCGGTCGTGTCCCAGGCGGGGCCGCCCACGGCAGCGAGCAGCACCGCATCCGACGCGCGAGCGCACGCAATCGTTTCCGCAGGAAGAGGGCTGCCTGCCGCATCGATAGCCGCACCGCCGATGAGCGCTTCGCGAAAGGAGAAAGCGAGACCGTGCGCAGCGCCCACGGCCTTGAGCACTTTCACGCCCTCAGCGATGATTTCGGGCCCGATGCCGTCGCCGGGAAGCAGGCAGATGGAGTATGCGCCAGCAGCAGTGGCGGCAGCGGCGGCAGCGGTCGCACCGACGTCCTCAGCAGCGCCCGCACCGACGCCGGCGTCCTTTTTAATGGCGGCGACGCCCACGCTAGCGTCCCTCCCCATCCGACAAGCGCGCCCGCGTGCGCGCAATCAACCCTCCGGCTTCGATAATCTCGCGAATGAACGGGGGAAACGGCTGCGCTTGAAACCGTCGGCCCGTCGTTTCGTTCACGATAACGCCCGAAGCGGCATCAACCGAAACCTCGTCGCCCTCCGAAATGGCATCGACGGCCTCGGGACACTCCATAATGGGCAGGCCTATGTTGATGGCGTTGCGGTAGAAGATGCGTGCGAAGCTCTTCGCCACGACCACGCTCACGCCGGCGGCCTTGATGCTCAACGGCGCATGCTCGCGCGACGAGCCGCACCCGAAGTTCTCTTCAGCAACGATGATGTCGCCCGGCTGCACGCGCTGAGCGAACGTCGCGTCGAGGTCCTCAAGGCAGTGGCGGGCCAGCTCGGCCGACTCGGAGGTGTTCAGGTACCGCGCCGGAATGATAACGTCGGTATCGACATCACGACCGTACCGATGGACGCGCCCCTTGAACTGCATAGACCCCCCTTAGTCCAGATCCCCCGGAAGACCGATGTGCCCGAGCACGGCACTCGCAGCGGCCACAGCCGGGGACACCAGATACACTTCGCTCGTCGGGTCGCCCATACGGCCCACGAAGTTGCGGTTCGTCGTCGCAACGGCACGTTCCCCCGCCGCGAGCACACCCATATAGCCACCCAAACAGGGTCCGCAGGTAGGCGTAGACACCGCGCAGTTCGCGTCGATGAACGTCTCCATAAGGCCCTCGCGTATGCATTGGCGGTACACGTCCTGTGTAGCGGGAATGACGATGCAGCGCACGCCCAAAGCGACCGTGCGCCCACGCAGCACCGCCGCAGCTTGGCGCATATCCTCAATGCGCCCGTTCGTGCAACTGCCGATGATCGCCTGGTCGATGGTTACATGACGCGCTTCGGTAACCGGACGCGTGTTCGAAGGCAGGTGGGGAAATGCCACCGTCGGTTCGATAGAGGCGGCGTCGATGTCGAATACACGCCGATACACGGCGTCGGGGTCGCTTCGGTACGCGACGAAGGGACGCTCCGCGCGACCTTCGAGATATGCCCGCGTCACGTCATCGACCTCGATGATGCCCGCCTTCGCGCCCGCCTCGATAGCCATGTTGCACACCGTGAAGCGCTCGTCCATGCCGAGCGCCCGCACGGCTTCGCCCGTGAATTCCATGACCTGGTACAACGCACCGTCTACGCCCATGAGGCCGATGATGTACAGGATCAGGTCCTTACCCGTCACCCCCGGCCCAAGCGTTCCATGAACGCGGAATAGCAGCGTTTCAGGGACCTTGAACCATGCGCTGCCCGACGCGAAGGCCGCGCCGGCATCGGTCGACCCCACCCCGGTCGAAAAGGCTCCGAGCGCCCCGTAGGTGCACGTATGGCTGTCAGCGCCGATGACCAGATCGCCCGCGACCACAACGCCCTGTTCGGGAAGGAGCGCATGCTCGATACCCATGCAGCCCACTTCGTAGTAATGGGATATTCCCTGTTCGTAGGCGAAATCTCGCACGAGTTTCGCCTGTTCGGCGCTCTTGATGTCCTTCGCCGGCACGTAATGGTCGGGAACGAGCGCGATACGGTCGGAGTCGAACACGCGGGAAACGCCGACCTTTTTGAACTCGCGCACGGCAATGGGCGCAGTCAAATCGTTCGCAAGGACGAGGTCGAGGTCGCATTCGATGAGCTGGCCGGGCTCGACCTCATCGAGTCCGGCATGAGCGGCGAGAATCTTCTCCGCAATGGTCATGGAGCGGGCCATGGTCGACTCCTTCGAAGCGGGACGCCTACGAGAGCGCGGCGCAAAGCGCGTCGAGCAACGTGATGGCGAAGTGCTGGGCCGAGCGCCCCTCCCCCGCATCCTGCCACATCCTGCCAGGTAGCTCCAGGGCGATACGCGGAGTCTGAGCCGTCTCGGCCGCCTCGAGCGCGGCGGCAAGGCGCAGCGACAGCGTGGCCTCGTCCTCGTACGTCACCCGCGGGGCCTCGCTCGGTGTGGTCTCATCGGGGAGCACGATGTGCACGAGGCGCATATGCGCGTCGGGTTTGACCAGCAGCGAATCGGCGCTCACGATCTTCGACGCCGGGTTCGTGGCGAGCGAGAGATTCGACATGCGCGACGCGACGCTGCGCGTGAAATCATCTGTCCCGAACAGGCACAGCGCATTGCTCTCGAGCACGTCGGCCGCGCGTGCGAACCCGTGGGCCACCGGCAGCTTGATGGAGCTTTTGCCCTCCCAGGAATGGTGCAGGTTGCGCACGGCCGCGTACGTGTACGCACCGGCGATTCCGTCGGAGGGCAGGCCCAGGTTCGTTTGGAACGTGCGCAGCGCGTCCTCGGTGTAGGCACCGAAGATACCGTCTTCCCGGCCGCAGGAAAAGCCGAGCGCACCGAGGGCGCGCTGCAGCTCGAGGACGTCGTTGCCGTGGAAATAGGGCATGCGCAGGTAGAGCGTGCGGTCGCCCATGCGATACGACGCATCGACAAGCGCAGACCAGGCCTTTTCGTCCACGGCCTCCCCCGCCGGCAGCCCCGTCTGAGCGCGGAACGCACGGACGGCCGAGGCCGTCTCGGGACCGAAGCGGCCGTCGACAGACGATTCGGGAAGAAGCCCGACCGTTGCCAACCGCTGCTGCACGTCCTCGACGGCGGCGCCCGTGTTGTTCAATCCGATAGTTTCCATGGCGCCATGGTAGCGCATGGCGAAAGCGCATGTCGCGCTGCGAGCGTCCCCGACATTAAAGCAACAGAGAGGCCGCGCGAAACGCCGGCGCGCGAAACGGGCGTCCACGCAGGAGCGGCGGCGCAGGGACGGCGCAGGGACGGCGGCGCAGGGGCGGCGCAGGGGCGGCGCAGGGGCGGCGGCGCGGGAGCGGGCGCGCGAAACCGAGAAACCGCCGGTGCGCGAAAGAAAGGCAGCGCGCTTGCCCGAACGGTCGGCGCGCGAAACGCACCCGCTATTTCAGGCGGTTCACGAAGAAGTCGGCCATCGACACGAGCAAATCGCGCGACTCCGACGGGGAAATCATGTCCATCAGGCGGTTCTTAGCGATGCTCGTCAGATTCTCGGCATAGGTGCGCGCGTACTCGATGCTGCCCGACTCCTCCATAAGGGCCACGGCCTCGGCGAGCACGGCGGGGTCCTTCTCCTTTGAAGAGAGGATGCTCACGAGTCGTCCGCGCTTTTCAAAGGCCGAGTTCTGCAGCGCATGCACCACCACAAGCGTGCGCTTGCCCTCGGTAATGTCGTCGCGGAAGCCCTTCTGCGTGCTTTCGGCCGAACCGACGAGGTTGAGCAGATCGTCCTGGATTTGGAATGCCAGCCCCGTGTCGAGGCCGTAGTTGCGCAGCGCCTCGACCTCGGCATCGGTGCCGCCGCCCACGATGGCACCGATGGCCAAAGGCACGGCCCCCGAGTAGTGGGCCGTCTTGTGCGTGGCCATGACCAGATAGTCTTCCGGCGTGATGTCGTAGCGTCCGTCGCGCGCCCAACCGATGTCGAGTGCTTGGCCCTCGATCGTGCGGCGCGTCATCTCGATAAGCTCGCCGATGACCCGTACCTTGACCGCGTCGCTGAGAGCTGGGTCCTTCACCACGGTGCCGTTGACGAGCGAAAGGCCCAAATCGCCCATGTTGATAGCCAGCCCCATGCCCTCGGTAAGGTGCAGGCAAGGCTCGCCGCGGCGCAGCTCCGCCTCGTCGGCAATATCGTCGTGAATGAGGGCCGCCGTATGGAAGTGTTCAATCGCCGCCGCAGCGCTCAGCGCGAGCGATGCGCGGCCTCCCACAGCGCGCGCAGCCGCGAAGCAGATGAGCGGGCGGTGGCGTTTACCGCCGTTTTTGCTGTAGGCCAGAAGCGGCGCGTACAGGTACCGGTCCATATCGGGATGCGTGCCTTTCGGGATGAACTCGTTGACCAGCTCGCCCACCTTGTCGGCATAACGGTCGAGGCACTCTTCGAATGTCTCCGGCAGGTTGCCTGCGGAGAAGGTCTCGTCGATGATATCCATGGAATCGTTCGCAGCTCTATCTTTTCTCGAAAACCGTACTTACCCGATATGTTGCATGCCGACAGCGCGACGCATATGCAGCTCTGCAGGCTGTTCGCCTTTTAGTCTCGTCAGCCTCAATCCATCAGGGGCCCTTGAGCCCTTCCGCCCGTCGCATCACCGTAATGGTAGGAGCGGTGGGATTCGAACCCACAAACCCGAAGGTGGCGGATTTTAAGTCCGCTGCGTATGCCGTTTCGCCACGCTCCCACATTATGCGACCTGCAGTGCAACCATACACTCTAGCAAAGTTCCGAACGCTGACCCGGGAGAACGGAAGCTGCATCCAAAATGACACCGTGGAGGATATCCGACTCGCTCACCGTGAAGGACTCGAAGCCCCCTAAATCCATCGTCTCCCGCAAAATCGCAATCCCCGCTACGATAACCGGCGCGCGGTCGGGGTCGAGCCCCGTCACCCCCCTGCGCTCGGCGAGCGGCAGCCCTGCGAGCTGCGCCAGCACGCCGTCGATATCGCGACGCGTGACCTGGGCGCGATGGACGCGCGCGGCATCGTACACGGCCATGCGGTCGCGAACCGATACGACCGTCGTGGCAGTGCCCGCGACCGCGACCATACGCCCTTCCAAAAGCCCCTGGGTGCGCAGGTCGGCGAAGTACGGCGCCATAGAGCCTCGCATCCACGAACGAGCGCGGTCGAGCTCGCAGGCGGCAGGCGGGTCGGAAGCCAGGAAGCGCTCCATCACGCGCCGGCAGCCGATATCGAACGAACGGGCCGAACGCAGCCCCTCCCCCGCGCGGCCGACCACCGCCTCGGTCGAGCCGCCGCCCACGTCGACGGCCACGAGCAACTCGTCCGTAAACACGGCCGAAACCCCCGCAAACGACAGGATCGCCTCGCGTTCACCGGAAATGATGTGCATGTCGACACATAAATCGGAGAAGCGTCGAACGAGCTCGTGCGCATTGTCGGCATCGCGGGCGGCCGAGGTGGCGACCGCGCGCGGACGCACCGGGCACATCGCCGATGCGGAAAGCGGCGCCAGCACTTCGAGAAAGCCTTCGACCGCCTGCACGACGCGCTCGATGGCCGCAGGCTTCAAGCGACGGGTCTCGGCAACCCCCTCGCCTAGATTCGTAATGGCGTACGTACGTGCAAGCTCGTGCAGCTCCCCCGATGCGGTCACGTCGGCGACGAGCATGCGGCAGGTCACCGTGCCGATGTCAATCGAGGCATAGCGGCCAGGCGCAAAGGACGCTCGCGGTACCGCGGCCTCCGAAACGTCTTCCGCTACCATGCTATTCGACTCCGAAAACGAAATCGAGCACCGGAGAATACCAGGTCGCAGGAGCCTCCACGCTCCCCGACGGAATGCTCTCCCGCACGGTGGAGCCCTCGCTCTTTGCAACGTAATCTTCGGAAAGGCCCTCGACCGTAGCGGTCTGCTCGCCCTTTTTCACCCAGCCGTATTCCTCATGGGCCGTCTGTTCGATACCGGCGTCGCTGCTAAGCGACTCGTTGCGCTCGGTGAGGGCGGCATTGCGCTCGGCAAGGACGGCGTACTCGGCTTCAAGGCGGGCGTTCTCGCGCACGGACTGGTAGTACTGCCGTGCAGGTTGGTGCAGAAACGCGCACACGAGCACAAGGCAGAGCGCGGCCGTTGCGGCTGCCATCGCGCGCGGCGATGCGTTGAACTGGGAGAAAAAAGAGACAGGGAGCAATTTGGCGCGCGCATGACCCGCACTTGCGGCGCCGTACATGCGGGCCGCCCGGCGCGTGCGGGGACCCATGCTGCCCTCGTATACCGCAGCTCGGGGAGAAGCCGACCCCTCGTTTGCGGATGCGGTCTGCTCACTCGCACCGAACTGACGCTCGAACAACTTGCCGGCACGCTTCTTCTCGCGCGAACGACGGCGTCGCTCGCGCGATGAGCGCTCAGGAAAAGCGGGCTCGTCGGACGACGAGGGGTCTTCTTCAAACGAGGATGCCCCCCGATTGCGAAAAGCACGGGGCGACGATTCGAAACCGTCGACCAGAGAGGTTCGTGCCGAGGGACGATTCCGAGCAGAGGCTCTGCAGCGCGCGGAAGCCGAATCCCCCTGCAAAGCGTCGTCACCCGACCGCATCCGCGACCTGCGGTTGCGGTCAGCAGTCGCCTGTTTGGCCTCGTCGAACGAGACGATATTCAAGTGCCTGGTCAATGAAGTGCGTCCCTTCGAGCATCGTGCTGCGGTTGTTCTGTGTTCAATGCCGAAAGCACTGCAAGCATAGCATGTAGCGAAGGGGAATCCCCCTCTAATCTGTCAGTTATACTCAAAATTCCTTTTCGCCGCAGCGCAAAAAAGGCTCTCAGGGAATCTTTAGTATACTATCAGCGGACAATCGCGCGTGAGAACCCCCTTCCCGATGCAAGGAACGACATGGCACCTGAACTCACAAGGCCCTACCAGCTGCGCACGAGCGACTTCGACCGCTTCGGACGCATACAGCCCGCAGCCGTCCTCGATATATTCCAGGACGTCGCCTCGATTCAGGCAGAGGACATCGGAATCGGTTTCGATGATATGCAGGCCCAAGGCGTGTTCTGGGCGATCGTCCGCGCCAAGTACGAGGTGCTGCGCCAGCCCATCGTCCACAGCACGGTGCTCGTGCGCACCTGGCCCCACTCCCCGTCGCGTTTCGCGTTCCAGCGCGATTACAGCATGGCCGACGAATCGGGCGATCTTCTGGTCAAGGGCTCGAGCGAATGGGTGCTTATGGACGTGGCGAGCCGCAAGCTCGCTCCGGTGCTCGAGCATTACTCGGGCCCGCGCGACTTCTGCGAGGACCGCGCCTTCCCCCGCAAGCTCCGCAAGATCCGTGACCTCGCCGAAGAAGATGAGGCCGTGCAAAGCGAGCGCCTTATCGTCCCAGGCGCGAGCGACATCGATGTGAACGGGCACGTCAACAACGCCCGGTACGCGGCCTACGTGCTCGACGCGCTCGATGAGCTCGGCCTCGCACCGAGCGAGTCCGTGCGCACCTTCCAGATGGATTTCCGCCACGAGGTGCGGGCGGGAGAAAAGCTGCGCGTCGCGGTAGCCCGCATCGGAGATACCGGGGCATTCGCCAAGGGCACCGGTCTATCGGGCGAGGCTTCTTTCGCCTGCTCCATCGGCTTGTAGAAAACGTCCATCGAGAACGCAGAACGGCGACCCCGCAGGCGAACCCGCACGGTCGCCGTCGAGCAGGCGAATTAAACGAGAAAAGCTCTAGTCGAGCGAAATATTGAGCTTCTTGATGTAAGCCGTCCACTTTTCGAAGGAATCGTCGCTGATAGCGTGCTCCATGAGGCACGCCTCGGCGTCGGCCGTCTCCTCGGGGATGCCGAGCACTTCGTGCAAGAACACGAACAGCAGGTGATGGCGATTGTAAACGGCACGACCGTACTCGTACCCTTCGGCCGTGAGCGTGACATCGCCGTAGTACGGCTGCTCGGCCAAATGCTTTTCCTTAAGCAGGCTGACGGCCTTGTTGACCGACGCCTTGGAAACATCGAGCTTCTTGGCGATATCGACGGAACGCACCGATACTTCGGTCGTACCGCCAAGCATTACGATTGCTTCCAGGTAGTCCTCGTGGGACTTCGACATCTTTTCCATGAGATCACTCTCCCTCAACGATGCCCACATCATAGCATACATTAGCACATATCAGTTTGCCGTGCTGAACACAATCATCCAGTTGAGAGTTAGCCCCATCAAAGGATACCTCGGATAGGGCGTACATGAAAAAGACAGCCGAACGGCTGCCTGGGCTTCTCAAAAGAAGATGGCTGACGAGGGAAGAGAGAGGGGGGTGGGTCCCTCGTCAGCCTTTTATGTGGTGGACGATCAGACGAGAGGAATCTCCACCACCGGGTCAGTAAAAGGGTCTTGGTCCTTCAGGTTCGCTGCCTTCCGTTCCGCTGACAATTGTTAGTTTAGGATTACTGTGCTTGGCGGTCAAGAAGTTTCTTTTGGTTTACTACTGTTTCACAGGGTCTTCACAACTAGGATGGAATAGGGATAGTGCAAACGGGATAGCGCGGGCCCCATACGGCGCTGAACGCCTATGCGCCCTGCGGCGCTTCCGCGCGCAGCGGCTACGCTTTCCGAGCTGCGCGGTCCATATCGGCCAGCATGCGGTCGACCGACCCGCATCCAGCGCACGAGGCGCAACCGCTCGAACACGCTCCGCCCCCGGCAAGAGCCCCTCGCGGCGCGGGGCCGCTGTCGCACAGTCCGCGCGACCGAATGCGCCGCACGGCTAAAACGGACAGAACCGCCAGTACGGCCAACACGAATACCGTGCCCGGGGTAAACACCAATGCGGCCATGCGATTCTCCTTCTCTCACATGCGCTCCCAACGAGGAGCGCATCTCTTTGCTCTCCCCTACTGTCGCATACCCGAATCGCGAGCTCAAGCAATTCGAGTTAACGTCATACAACTGTCATATGCTCTGCAAAGCCGCATGCACGTTTCGCGGAGCTGTTCAGAAATGAGCGGTTGCCGCCCATACGTGGGTTCGAAGGCCAAAGAGCTGCAAGAACAGCAGTATACTTACATTTGACGCAACGTGCCCGCAGGGCGCACATCGAGACTAGGGAGGTCCCATGAGAAAGCTGCTCGCTCTTACGCTTGGACTTGCGCTGCTCTGCGGCGGCGCGGCGCTGACGTCCTGCGGCACCGCCGCCACGCAAGGGGACGGGGGCGCAGACGCCTCGCAGTCTGCAACCTCCGGCACCGCACAGGGAAGCGCCGAGCAGCTGAAGGCGCACCTGGAGGGCGGGGGCTTCTACGTCCAACAGGGCGAGTTCAACGAGTTCGACACCATTCAGATGGCCTCGGAGGGCAAGCTGGCCAGCTGCTTCGGCAACAACGCGGGGTCGGTGTACACCATCTTCAACCTGCCGCCCGCGCCGGAGCAGGACGCAGCGCAGGGCAACCCTCAGGCGGGGCTGAATGGCGAGCTGGCCTGCGAGTACGACGATCCCGACGTCGCCAACTACCCGGCGAACCCCTACTTCTTCCCCGCGGGGTGGTCCTACAAGCTGCGCTCCGACGAGGCCATTGTACTGGTGACGCAGCTGCCGCCTGAGTGCAAGTACTACTCGTTTTGCAACTACCTCATGTTCACGCAGGAGAAG
>CAUVMU010000018.1:0-12158 GCA_963552775.1 uncultured Eggerthellaceae bacterium
TCCTTCGATTCCTGCTACATCGACTACCTCGTCAAGCAAATCGGCGAGCGGAACGCAAGCTTCATCGAATTCGCCTCTGCCGGCCACGTGCTTGACGACCTCGCTAAAAGCGACATCAAATCGAAAACCGACAACTACAGCTTTCTCTACACGTACCTCATGTCGGAACGCCGGGCCTCCGTTGTCGCTGATAAATTATTCATGCATAGAAATAACGTGAAGTACCGCATCAACCGGATAGAAGAGCAGTTCGGCATCGACACCGACGACGACATCCTGCGCTTCGATCTTCTCCTGGCGTTCCGCTTGCGCGAAGCGGCGTTTATGCAGAAGGCATAATCGGCCCGGATGTTTTGGGTTGATTGCGCCTATGACTTTGACGGATATGCGCAACTATCCTTACCCCAACGAGCGTAGAAGACGACTGCGCCGTTTCGAGAGGAAAGGAAGCCGCTATGTCCATCAAAAAGCATGAAGAGATCCGCCTGAACGTCAAACCCATGTTCCTCACCCTCTACCACGAATACGTGTTCGAGGGACCCTGCCGCTTCGGAGAGGGTATGCAGCTCGAAACCGAATTCGACCTGCATATGGCCGCCGAAAAATTCAAGGGATGGCATGCCCAGCTGAAAGCCGCCATGCCGGCCGACGTGGTGAACTTGCTCGAGCCGGTCAAGGTCGAGCGCAGCGAGGAGTTTCTGACCAAAGACGAAATGATAGAAACGTTGGCCGAGGGATCGGACGAGGTCGACCTGTACTACATCGGCTACGCAAGCCGCCCCTACGATTTGGCCCTTGAATTCGCCATGCGCACTGGAAAGCCGTGCGCTATCACCCAAGCGTGCTGTGCCTCCGCCATCACGTCCGCCGAGTTCCTTTCCCGCGGAATGGAATTCTACTCGTTCGAAGACTGGGCCGACGCCACCGAGTACATGACCGTGTTGCGTGCACGGAAGGTTCTGCGCGATTCCAAGATTCTCGCAGCAACGCGCATGACGAGCTCCGTATCCGTCAGCTCCCCGGACTCCATCATCGACCCCGAAAAGATCACGGAAAAATTTGGGACGAGACTGCGCTTCGTATCCGCCCATGAAATGCTCGACCAGATCAGCTACGACGATCCGATGAGCAACCACTGCACGCCCGGCCGCAAAGGCCTGAACCTCACCGAAGAAGACGGCAAGGTCATCGACCAGATGACCGATGAGCTCATAAACGGTGCCGACGAATGCCAGATGACCCGTGAGATGGTCAAGAAATCCGTCGAAGCGAACTACGGCATCAATAAATTTCTCGACTACTTCGAGTGCAACTGCTTCACCGCTCCGTGCCCCGACCTGTGCGCCACGCGCCGCCTGAACGAGAAGAAGTTCACGATGTGCCTGAACCACTCGCTCAACAACGAGAACGGCATCCCGTCTGCATGCGAGTACGACCTCGGCGCCGTCGTCTCCAAGCTCATGCTTCAGGCGATAGGACGTCGCCCGTCCTATATGGGCAACTGCTTCACCAGTCCCATCCGTAACGGCGTGCGCGCACCGCTGCCCAAAGCCCTGTTCTTCACGCCCGACCACGTTGACGCGAAGACCGCAGAGCTTGCGGATGCCGAGAACGTGGTCCTCACATTCCACTCGGTGCCCAATCGCCGTTGGGAGTCTTTCGACGAGCCCTACCGCCCCTATGCTATCCGCGAGTTCGCGCGCTCGGGCTTCGGGGCGACGCTGCGCTATGAGTTCGCCGCAGACGCCGGTCAAACGATCACGATGTGCCGTATCGACCCGACGTGCGAGAAGCTGTTCGTAGCAAAGGGCACGATTCTCAACTCCATGGGCTACGACCAGACGAACTGCTCGATGGGCGTGTTCTTCCAGGTGAAGGACTCCAAGGACTTCTTCCGCAAACAGGCCGCTATCGGAAACCACATGCCGCTTATCTACGGAGACTTCGAACAACAGATTATCGAACTCGGCGATCTGCTCGGTCTCGAGATCGTGAACGCATAAGCATCTGCGCATACCGGCACGACCCTTTCTCGCAGCGCACGGCGCTCGTTGCGGGGAAGCCGATTGAAACCGACGGCCCCGAACAGCGAGAAAACGGAGAAGCGGCCATGGATACGCCCGAAGCCATCCAAAACGACATCATCGCCTCATTTCAAAGCAAAGGCGGGGCATTCGAGCAATTCGATTACCTGCTGCAGCTCTCAGCCGAGCTCGACGAGATGGACGAGGCGCTTAAAACGGAAGAATCGCTGGTGAAAGGATGCCAGTCGCAGGTATGGATGCGCTTTCACTGGACAGGCGGCACAGGAAGGGGGCTCTGCCTGCGCGGCGACAGCGACACCCTCATGGTTCGAGGGGTGATTCGCATTTTCCAGCTCATGTTCGAGGGACAGAACGCCGATGCCGTCGCGAAATGCCCCCTGAGATTCGTGGAGGAGACCGAACTCAGGGACATATTCGACGTCAAGCGGCAGGCAGGGGTCTCAGCGATCGCAAGCAGCGTGAAGTCGTTCGCCCTCGCAACCGAAGCCCGAGAAACACCGGGTGCCATGGCTCGAACGCGCACGCTCAAGCAGCGCCTCGAAATCGCTCAGGCCGACGCCGACCGGGCTCTCGATGTCATCTTGCATGGGGACCTCTCGCGCGAAGCCCATCGCACCTGGATTCGCAGATTCACCCTAGCGAAGTTCTTCTTGTCGGAAGAAGAGGCGCAAGCCGAGAAGACCGACGATATCCTGAAGCTTGCGAACGTTAGCGTGGAAAAGCTGCTGCGCAATGCCGACAAGAGCATAAAGCTGGCCGAGGGCTCTACCACCTGCACCAACCAGAGCTCAACGGATATTAAGAAAGTGCTCCTCTCCCTTACCCTGCAGCGCGCCGTCGGAGTACGCTTCTCACCGGAGGAATCGGCTGACTTGGAAACGATAACGCAACTATCCGATGCACTGTTCGACGCGCGCCGCAACGAGCTCAAAGCTCGGTAGGCCCAAGCGCGCTTGCGAACGCGAAAACGCGAACGCGAAAAACGGCTTCTCAGCCTCTCGAGGGCCTGACGGCCGCCCGCTCTATCAAAAACGCTTTGCCACCAGGGCGTCATGAAAAAGGCAGGGGGCCGCAAAGGACCCTCATCACCTACAGGAAGTCGTGGTGAAAGTTCGAGCGTCATGAAAAAGGCAGGGGGCCGCAATGAACCGCGCCTCCGGAACTCGAACTTTCATTTCGAAGTCCAAGTTCCGGGGTGCAGTTCGCAAAGGACCCCCTGCCCGTTTCGTTGGACCGAGCAGCCCCGCTCCACTAAACCGCGGCCGCCGCGTACTTGCCGGCGAGACGCCCGCCGTTGTAGGCGCACATGAGGCTGTAGCCTTCGTAGTCGCAGTACGGGGCGCTCATGAGCGTGCCGTTGTCGGCGCCGGCGACGAACAGGCCCTCGATGGGCATGCCCGCTTCGTCGATGGCCTGCAGGCGATCGTTCGTGCGGATGCCGCCGATGGTCACCCAGGCGCTCGGCTCGTACTGCAGCGCGTAGAACGGGCCGGTCGTGACCGGCTGCAGGAAGCAAGCCGGCTTGAAGAACTGGCCGTCCTCGCCCGCCTCGCAGTAACCGTTGTACTCCTCGAGCGTTTTCACCAGATCGGGAGCGCCGATCGCCTCGGCGAGCGCTTCGATGGAATCGGCCTTGAAACCCCAACCCTCGGACACGGCCGCATCCATGTCGCTCTGGACGTTCTCGAGCGGCTTATCCTTGAGCGTCATGCTGCCCGTGCGCCAGTTGACCTCGTCGGATCCGCACAGCGTCCAGGCATCCACGCCCGAAGCGAGCCCGTCAACGTACTTCTGGTCGACGATGGCGTAGTACTGGCCGCCGAGCAGGCTGATTGCACCACCGAGTGCGAGCGGCAGGTTGGCGAAACGGCCCTCGTTGCTGAAACGGTGCCCCTGGTTGTTCACGAGCAACGTGCCGTAGATGCCGATGGTGAACGCCGCGCTCTTGCGGTTCCACACGCCGTTCGCGTTCTGGTTCGAACCCGTGAACTCGTTACCGGCGATACCCCACTGGGTCGACAGTTGACCGCCCGCAGCCTTGACCATATCGATGCCCTCGCCCACGGAGAGGATGTTGCCGAGCGGGTTCACGTGGGTACCGAAATGCTCCTGCATCTTCTCATCGCTGCCCAAGAAGCCTCCCGTGCACACGATGGTCTGCTTGGCCTCGACGTTGATAACCTTCCCGTTAGCCTCGCACTGGACGCCCTTGACCGTGCCCCCGTCGATAAGCAGGGCCTTACCCGTCGCATTGAACAGGAACTCGCCGCCCTTGCCCTCAACGTAGGTCTGAAGCGGACCCATGCGGTCCACGCCCCTGGCCTGGGTCTTGGAATCCTTCGAATCGGACTGGAAGTTCGAACGCACCGAAGCGTGACCCGCACCGTAATTGTCGGGACGCAGCCCCGTCGCGACGCCGAAGTCGCGCGTGAAGCGGTCGATCGTATCGCCCGAAAGCTCGACGGCCGCGCGGATAGCCGGAGCGTTCGTCGCCCAATGAGCGTACTCCATGATGTGCTCGACAGCCTCGTTGACCGTGATGGTGATGCCCGCATCCTTCTGAAGCTGGGACTGCACCATAAAAGGACCGCCGGCGATGGAACCGTTCGAAACGCCCACATCCTGACCCTTTTCGATTACGATGACGCTCTTGCCGGCCTCGACGGCTTCGACGGCCGCCCACATGCCGGCGCCCCCCGCACCCACGATGGCGATGTCGGCCTGCTTCGTTTCGTCCGCGGAATCCTTTGCCACGCCCGGCGTCTCCGCCTTGGCCGCAGCGCTTTCCGACGCCTTCCTGGGCTGGGCGCAACCCGTAAGCCCCGCCGCGCCTGCAGCCAGAACCGCAACGGATCCCAGACCGATGAAGCCGCGACGCGTTAACCCCTGTCCTTCGTATGCCATACCGAACTCCCTCCCTAGAGCAGAATGCGACAGCGCATCCTTCGTTGTGGCAGCGCATTCGATCGCGCTTGAGAGGAGTTTGCACCGTCTCGCGCGAGATTGCACGGGTGAAAGCTCTTCCAAACGGGCGAAGCTCTCTCACCCGTAAAATCACCCCGATGTTTGACCTGGTCTTTTCTTATACTCGAAAACGCAAACCTCGCAGCGGCTGACCTGCACGCCCCTTTCGGATACAATCGCACTGCCACGGAAAGCGAAGGGAGGCATATGGCGGAATCCGGGAAGAAACCCCTCGGGGAAGAGGGGTTCGCGCACGATCTCATAGACGCTGCCGCACTCGACGGTCCCGCAGCAGCGACCGTCTTCCCTTTGCGCTTTCTCGGGGCAAGCTTGCTCGTCGCATGGCTTTGCTGCACGCACATCGTCGAGATCTTCCCCATAACGGGCATGAACGATCTTGCGAGCAGAAATCTGAGCGATCTGTTCATGCGCTTCGGCGACATCGCGACGTTCATCGTCCTCGCTATCGCGGCCCCGCGTATCGGCTCCCTTGGCGATCACCCGCGCACTTTATGGGTTCTCGCCGGATTCTCTTCGCTGGGAACAGCGATCTGCGGCTTTGCGCTCATACCGGCTCCGGGGTTCGCGATTCCCCTGGCGCTCTCCTCCCTCGTCACCGCAGTCGGGGGCGCAGCCCTATTCTGTCTGTGGGCCCAGATCTACAGCCGCATGGGTGCCACGCAGACCATCGTCTACGGTGCGGCAAGCTGCATAGCCGCCATGCTCGTAGCCCTTGGAATCGCCGCTATGAAACAACCGTGGGCCCTCGCGACCACTGCCGTTCTGCCCATGCTCTGCATGGCATGCGCCCGCGCCAGCCTAAAACTCGTGGCCCCCGAAGCGCCTTGGCGAAGCGACGTGAGATTTCCCGTGCCGTGGAAGCTTATCGCGCTCATGACCATCGCCGCGTTCACGAGCGCCGTCTGCGGCCTTTTGCTCCCCAGCCAAACGGGTGGGGCCATCCATCGTGTGCTTGCAACAGGACTCGCCGGACTGGCGTTGCTTGCTGCAGCGCTTTTGTGGCACGAACGATGCGATACGCGCCTGCTTGCGAAAATAGCCCTGCCCTTGGCCCTCGTCGCCTTTGTGCTCATGCCGTTCGCAGGTTCCGAGCTCGGAGCCGCCGTCTCTTTGGCGGCGAAGCTCGCCTACGTGTGGTTCACATTCTTCGTTCTGCTTCTGCTCGCCAATATCGCGCGGCGCTTCGACGTGCCCACGCTGCGCCTGTTCGCTATCGTGCGAGCCTGCAGCGAAGGAGCCATCCTGGCCGGCGTTCTCGCCAAGCGCGGTATCTGGCATTGGGGGCTCCATCACGACCAGACCTTTCTCTTCGCGTGCATGGCCGCAGGAGCGGTCGCCATCATCGCATGCCTCGTCATCTGGAACAGCGAAAAGGCGGTCAACGACGATTGGGGGGCCTCGGGCATCAGCGTCACCACAGGGAAGCGCGTTGCGGGCAGCGAGGAGCGTTATCTCGCACGATGCGCCGAACTGGCCGAACGGCACGGATTGACAGCGCGTGAGACCGAGGTGCTGCAGCTGGTAGGCAAAGGGAAATCGCGCTCCGAGATAGAGCAGATGCTGTTCCTATCGGAGAACACGGTGAAAACCCACCTGCGCCACGTCTACCAAAAGCTCGGCGTCCATTCGAAGGCGGAGGCAAGGGAGCTCGTTGGCGCGGAGCGCTAACGCAGCGAGGCTGCGGGTAGCACCGCGGGCCGCACCGCGCGAGCGCCGTCCGCCGTGCGGCCGGCGCGCATCGGCCCCGCGCATGCTAGAATGCCCGGAAAAGAAACGCCGCCCTCGAAAGGACGACCCATGAAAAGAGTTGTCGCATTTACCCTGACCTGCATTGTCGCCGTCGCGCTCGGCGGATGCGCGAACGGTCCGTCGAGCGCTGATTCCGCCTCGTCGCCTGCGGCATCGCAGGCCGTAGAGATGAACTACCTTTCCGCCGCCGAGGTGAAAGCCCTTGTAGAGAAAGACGACGGATCGTTCATCGTAATCGACGCACGCAAGGCGTCCGATTACCAGGCCGGACACATCGCCGGATCGGTCAACGCCGACATGGACCTGGCGAAAGACGGCAACACCGAAAGCGGCATCGCGAACGTGTCCGCCGCGTTGGAGCAAGCGACCGGTTCGAAGACCGGCAACGGTAAGACCATCATCATCGCCTGCTACAGCGGCAACCGTTACGCCCGCGCTGCAACGACCGCCTTAGCCGCGCTCGGAGCTGACCTGTCGAACGTCTATACTCTCGAGGGAGGCATGCGCGCTTGGAACGCCGCCTACCCCAATGCCGTGGTGACCGAATAGCTCTCGGGGTTCGAGATGGGCGCTTCTCCCTCGAACCCGGCGCTTTCGGCCCGCCGTCCCTCGCCCCCCTTACCGCCGTGGACATTTGCCGCAGGCGGAAAGTCGTCGGCGGGGGCCTTCGGGAAATGGGTTAGAATACCTACCGCACCCGGGCCCATAGCTCAATGGTGGAGCAGGGGACTCATAATCCCTTGGTTGCAGGTTCGAGCCCTGCTGGGCCCACCACGAAACGTCAGGCCGGTCCCACACCGGCCTTTTCGCGTATGCCGTCAGCCTCTTCGTGCGCGTTGCCAGCCTTTTTGCGTACTGCCGGCTCTGCGGCCCGGGAACGCGGGGCAGACGCGGGGGCCACGGCTGGAGACAAGCTGAACCACAAGAGCGCCGCGCGCAAAGCCGCGAGGGCCGAAAGCCCGCAGGAGCAGCGAGGTTGCCGAGCCGCAGAGCCGCGATCGCGCACGCGAGAGAGCCCGCAGGAGCTCGAGAGCCGCAGGCCCGCAGGAGCGCGCAAGCCCGCAGGAGCTCGAGGGCCGAAAGCCCGCAGGAGCGCGCAGGCCCGCAGGAGCTCGAGAGTCCTGAAACCCACAGTCACCTTCCTTCCTCCCGCACGCTCGACCCGCTCTCAACCTCATGCTGTAGAACTTCGCTTTCCCAGGTGAGAACCTCATACTAAAAGCATGAACCCCTTTATGCTTCGGACCAGCATGCTGAAAAAGACCTTCTCATGCTGTGCTGGGGACAGCCGCGCCCCACAAGCGCGTACGCTGCTCTCCATCCGGTAAACGATGCGCGAAGCGCCCCGTGCGGGAAACGGGACCGGATGCGATCGACGCTCATTCCCAGACGAGACTCGAGAGAAGAGAGCAAAGAGGAGGATCCATGGCCGAGAGCACCGAGCCCGTAATCGAGTACCACTGGGGCGAGACCAACGGCACGAAGTACAAGCGCGGATCGCGTCTTCCCAAGAAGACCGACACGACGCCGGCCGCGCCCGCTGCCGAAACGAAGAAGCTTCCCTGGAAGTGGGAAGAGGACGGCATGACCGTCATCCGCGGCACGGCCCGTTCCGCACCGGGATGCCACAACGTCTGCGGCATCCTGTCCTACGTGAAGGACGGCAAGCTCGTCAAGGTCGAAGGCGACCCGGAAGACCCCTACAACCAGGGGCGCCTGTGCAGCCGTTGCCTGTGCATCCCCGACTACGTCTACCATGAGGAGCGTCTCACCTATCCCATGAAACGCGCCCGCGAAGACCGCGGCAAGGACAAGTTCGAGCGCATCACGTGGGACGAGGCCTACGACATCATCGAGAAGAACTTCAAGGAGGTCTCGGCCAAGTACGGCCCCGGCTCCATCGCCTGCTGCCAGGGCACCGGCCGCGATATCCACCAGGTCACACGCGTGAACGCCTGCCTCGGCTCCCCGAACGAGGGCGTTCCCTACTTCTCCGGCAACTCCTGCTACCTGCCGCGCATCGCGTCGATGGCCTGCATGCTCGGCGACCCCTGCGTCATGGACTGCTCGCAGTTTTTCCCACTGCGCTACGACGACCCGCGCTACGAGGTGCCCGAGTACTGCATCATCTGGGGCCACCAGCCCTTCTACGCCAACGCCGACGGCTTCTACGGTCACTGGATCACCGACCTGATGAAACGCGGCATGAAGGTTGCCGTCATCGACCCGCAGCTCACCTGGATCGCCGCGAAAGCCGGCGAGGACTGGCTGCGCGTGCGCCCCGGCGGCGACGGCGCGTTGGCTATGGCCATGCTGAAGGTCATCTGCGATGAAAAGCTCTACGATCAGGAGTTCTGCGACGCTTGGGTCTACGGCCTCGAAGCCCTCTGCGAGCGGCTGGCCGAGTACGACCTCGACGAGCTCGCCGAACGCAGCTGGGTCCCCAAAGAGGACATCATCCGCGTCGCGCGCACCTATGCCTCCGCTCATCCGGCAGCGATCCAGTGGGGCGTGGCCCTCGACCAGCAGACCGGCGGCCAGCAGGCGGCCCACGCCATCACGGCCATGTGGTGCATCACCGGAAACCTCGACATCCCGGGCGGCAACGTCATCGGCCGTTCCTGCTGGGGCATCGAGCAGCCCAACTGGACGGGTTGCTGGGGCTACGACGAGCTGCTCACCGACGAGCAGGCCGCCAAGCGCATCGGCGTCGAGCGTTACCCGATGTTCGCCGTCGGCTTCAAGAACATGTCCTCCAATGCCACCATCGAGGCATGGCAGCGCGGCGAGGTGCCCATCCACGGCGCGTACTTCGTGACGAACAACTTCCTGGCCACCATGGGCGCTCAGGCCGAAACCCAGCTCGAGTGGTACAAGCAGATCGATTTCTGCGTGTTCCAGGATTTGTTCATGACCCCGTCCATGATGGCGCTCGCCGACGTGGTGCTGCCTGCGGCGACCTACGAGGAGCGCAACGGCTTCGGCGGTCTGAACCCTTACCGCATCAGCTGCATCAACAAGGCCATCGAGCCGGTCGGCGAGTGCAAGGCCGACAACACCATCTTCCTCGAGCTCGGCAAGCGCCTCGCGCTCGAAGAGAACAGGGACATCGCCTGGCCGTGGGACAGCGTCGAGGAGATGTGGGATTACGCTCTCGAAGACGGCGGGTTCACCTGGGAGGAACTGCGCGACGCAACCTGGAAGTACCCCGAGTTCAAGTACCGCAAGTACGAAACCGGCGATCTGCGCCCCGACGGCCAACCCGGCTTCTCCACCGAGACCGGACGTGCGGAAGTGTACTCCATGGTCTTCCACCACACCTCCTGGTCGGGCCTCGACCCGCTGCCGAGCTACGTCGAGCCGGTCGAAAGCCCCTACTCCGCGCCCGAGGACGTCGCCGAATATCCCTACATCGTCACGTCCGGCTGCCGCGTGCCGCATTTCTTCCACTCCGAGCAGCGCCAGGTCAAGAAGCTGCGCGAGTTGCATCCCGACCCGCTGTGCCATATCCACCCGCAAACCGCCGCCGCCCACGGGATCGGAGAGGGCGACTGGATGTGGCTCGAGAACAAGCACGGCAAGTGCAAGTACAAGGCCACGTTCGATGATGCCTACGACCCGCGCGTCATGCAGTGCGAGCACGGCTGGTGGTTCCCCGAGCGCACCGAGAACGCCGAGGAGGACACCGCAGACGAGAAAAACGGCCTGTTCGGCGTATTCGAGTCGAACATCAACAACCTGGTTCCCTTCGACGCCGGCGTATCGGGCTTCGGATCGAATTACAAGGCCATGATGTGCAAGATCTACAAGGCTTAGGCCCTCAAGGGGAAGTGAGAGAGATGACCATCCAAGCAATCTACGTCGACGTCAACTACTGCACCGGCTGCGAGGCCTGCGTACTGGCCTGCCAGCAAGAGCATGGTTACACCGAGAAGCAGTTCGGCATCAAGGTGACCAAGCTCGGTCCTCTGCACATCGACGAGGACCGCAAGCACTACCAGTACGACTTCATCCCCCAGTTCACCGACTGGTGCGACCTGTGCGAAGAGCGCGTCGGCAAGGGCAAGAAGCCCACATGCGTGCAGCACTGCCAAGCCCAGGTGCTCGACTGGGGCCCCATCGAGGACATGGCGCGCAAGATCGTCGAACCCAAGCAGTTCGTCGTCGCCATCAAGAAAGACTAGGTAACAAGGCCGCCTCTGAGGCGCACTGCGCTCCGGAAGGGGCCTGAAACTACGAAAGGAGGATCGAATGGGACAGTTTGAAGACGATTTTGGAGGAAGGATCGCCGAAGGCCTGCTGAACGTCGACGTTCGCGCACGCCACGAGGTGAGCCACGAAGTCACGCAGCCTCAGCGCGAGCAGGGACGCATCGACTGGAAAGATCGCTGCTCGGCCAACATGGAGAAGATGGCCAAAGGCGAAGTCACCCCGATCTACCGGCAGTAACCCTATTCCGCGCACGTATAGTAGCAAGGAGCATCAATGTCTCAAAACAAAGTCATCGATATCAACATGCACTTTCTGCCCACCGACCTGTTCACCAACGAGCAGGTGCTCAACGGGTTCCTGTACTCCGCTCCCATCTCCTTCGGCATGAAGGCCTACCTCGACAAGACCCCGAACGGCGAAAAGGACCAGCTCATCCTCGAGTACCCCGAGGGCAAGCAGATTCTGAACTACGTCGAGGGCGACTACACGCTCGAGACGAAGCTTCAGGCCATGGACGAAAACGGCGTCGACATCGCGCTTCTGCGCATGCCCGTGTGGCAGGAATGGCTGCCGCTCGAGATTTGCAAGATCGTGAACGACCAGGCGGCCGAGATGTGCCGCCGCTCCGAAGGCCGCCTGTACGCCAACGCCGTCCTTCCGCCCTGGGGCCGCAAAGAGGACATCTACGAGCTCGAGCGCTGCCTCGGAGAGCTCGGCATGGTGGGCGTGCAGTTCGCATGCTGCTACGGCGGGCGCTTCCTCGATGACGACCTGTTCAAGCCCTACCTCAAGGTGCTCAACGAGAAGAAGGTCCCGGCCGTCGTGCACCACACGCCCGGCCAGAATGCCTACGGCAACTTCGACGAGTACACGGTGCTGCGCCGCGAGCTCGGCCGTATCCACGCCCAAGCTGCCGCAGTCGGCCGCGAGGTGTACTCGGGCATGTTCGACGAGTTCCCGAACCTGAAGTTCATCCACACCATGTTCGGCGGCAACTGGTTCGGCCTCAAGGACATCCTCGCCCCGCACGTCTCCACCAAGAAGAAGGAGGCCATGAACCGCCTGGCCACCAACGTGGACCGCGAGGCGTACGACCGTTACCTGCAAAACAACATCTTCTTCGACATGACCCATCCCATGAGCTGGGGCAAAGAGCAGATCGGGTGC
>CAUVMU010000019.1:0-11731 GCA_963552775.1 uncultured Eggerthellaceae bacterium
CGATTTCTGTCCACGACCTATACACAATCCCGGTTTTTGGCCACGGATCGTGGCCGCGAGGAGCCCGAAGCCCGCCCGATTGGCGGGCCCGGTTAGCCAGCGGGGCCCGGAGCCCGCAGCGGGTTGGCGGGCCCGGTTAGCCAGCGGGGCCCGGAGCCCGTCCGATGCGTTCGGCGCCCCGGGCCCCCCGAGAACCTCAAAGCCCAAGGGTTTACGAAGAGCGCGACCGTCTGGTCGCGCGCTTGGACGAGCTCGAGGGGGATGCTGCTCTGCTGGCGCGCGAGTTGTACCTTTTGAAAGACGACCTCTCTCGCGCCTGGCACTCCGAGCCGGGGCCCGCGAAAGATGAAGCGATAACGTATCCTTGGTGGGCGGGCTCGGGTCTTCCCATCGGGTTTCGGTCAAAATATTCAAAATCGTCCGCTTGTCGAGCGTGTGCAGCGGTGTGCCGCGCACGACATGGCTCGGTTCGTATCCGAATGGCGCACCGGCAAGCGTCGAGTCGATCACCTCGTCTTGCGTCGAGCTCTGGGAGAGGTTCTGGAAGAGGTCCTTCATTGAATTTGCAACCTGGACGCCTGTTCAGGCTGCGATTGCGATCAACCAACGACGCACGCTCCTGGAAGAGGTGGACGCGTGTTCCCGGAAGAGGTGGACGCATGCTCCCGGAAGAGGTGGACGCATGCTCCCGGAAAAGGTGAAGGGCGGCGGATAGCTGAGTCGATTCGACCCCTTGCATTCGCCCGCAGCGAGGCGTATGATTTGCTTCATAAAAACTACATGAATAGCGCGCGCCTTCGCTGCGGGCTGCTCGCGCGGCGATCGGATACGAGGAGCAAAGGAGCATTATGGAGCCGTTGTTCGGTTTTCTTCCCGTCCAGGTTCTCTGGGTCGCGGTCGTCGTTATGGTCGCCGTGGTAGTGCTGTTCATAGCGAAGGGCTTTCTCGACGAGATGAACCGCAAGTAGGCGAACAGGCGAACAGGCGAGCGGGCGAACGGGCGAACGGGCGAACGGGCGAGCGTACGGGCTCTCGCAGCAGAGATACGCGCTCATATCGCGAGCGTCTGCGAACGTTCTTTGCCTGGGGGCGTTCGCTTCTCGTGGAGACTCCCCGTCCGCATGCGGGCGGACGGCGTTCGCGGGTACACTGTCAGCGACAGGAAGCGGCGGCGCGCCCGCCGTGTTTTTCACGTTTAGGCAAAGGAGCTCAAGCCCGTGCTTTCCCATCGGCCCGAAGGCGCGAGAGCGTCGAGCGCACCATCCGCGCGCGGCGCAGTCGCAGCCCCGAAGGCCCGGCGCGCCCGCACCGCGCGCGGCGCAGTCGCAGCCCCGAAGGCCCGGCGCGGCCGCAGGCAGCGGAGATGGAGCATCGTCCTGGCCCTTTCGCTCGTGGTTCTGGCGGGCTCCGTCATCGCGCTCGGCGTTATGGCGTTCAGCTACATCCAGGGACAGCAGGTCTACGACCGCGTGGCCGATCGGGCTTTCATCTCCGCAGGCGAATCGGTGGAATCGCAGCCCCTCTCCGAGGTGCGGCTCGATTGGGATGCGCTCACCGCAACGAACGCCGACACGGTCGCCTGGGTCTATATTCCCGGCACGAACATCAACTACCCCATCGTGCAGGGACGCGACAACGTGCATTACCTCACGCACGATTTCGAGGGGACCGAGGGGTGGCTCGCTCAGCGCGGGGCCGTGTTCCAGGAGGCGTCCAACACCCCGGGCTTTACCGATGCCGCCAACTTCTTCTACGGACACCACCTCAACGACGGAACCATGTTCTCGGCGCTTGCGGGCCTTGCCGATCAGGTCGCCTTCGATGCGACACGTACGGTGTACCTGCTCACCCCCCGGGGCAACTTCCGCCTGCGCACGTTCGCGCTCGTGCACTGCGCCTTCGACGACCCGCTCGTGCAGACCTCCTTCGAGAGCGCCGCCGAGCTGGCTCTGTACGTACAGGACAAGATGGACCGCTCGGTTGTCGAAGCGTCCGGCATTCCCGCCGCTCGGGATATCGGTCGGGTCTTCGCGTTCGCCACATGCGATAATCGAGCTTCCAACGGGCGTTACGTGCTGTTCTGCTCGATCGAGGAGGCAAGCGGGGATTTCGCGTCCCAGACGGGCGGCGCCCTCGACGGCTCGACGATAGACGAGGCCGGTGCGAACACGGTGGCCGATGCGGTGGGATCTGCGGCGGCACCCGTAGTGCAGCCGAACGCCGAATAGCCGACGAGCGTTTCGAGGGAGGAAAGCGCTTCATGAGCACAGCGGGTTTTCCGGACGAGCGGGCCGACGGGCTCGAGGAGGGTCTTCCGTACGAGCGGGCCGACAGGCTTGAAGAGGAGTGCGCTGTGTTCGGCGTGTACGCTCCGGGCGAGGATGTGGCGCGCATGACCTGCTTCGGATTGCAGGCGCTGCAGCATCGCGGTCAGGAAAGCGCGGGCATCGCCGTGGGCGACGGTGAGACCATCATGGTCTCGAAGGATTTAGGCCTGGTCACGCAGGTGTTCGACGAGGCGTCGCTCTCCGCTTTGACCGGCGAGGTGGCGGTGGGCCACGTGCGCTACTCCACGAACGGCGGCGGATCGTGGGAAGCCTCCCAGCCTCACATCTCGGCTATCGACGACGTGCTCATCGCGCTCGCTCACAACGGCACGCTCGTCAACACGAACTCCCTGCGCGCCCGCATGATCGAAGAGGGCGTGCAGCTGCGCGCCGGAACCGATTCGGAAGTCGCCGCTAAGGCCATCGGGCGCGTGACCCAGGAGACGCATCATCTGCGCAGCGGCATCAAGCGCGCAATGGAGATGATCGAGGGCGCCTACGCCATGGTGCTGGCCAGCCCCGACTCCCTCTACGCGTTCCGCGATCCCAACGGCATCCGTCCGCTGTGCTTCGGCGAGCTGCCCGACGGGCGCGGATGGGTCGTGGCGAGCGAGACCTGCGGGCTCGATATCGTTGGGGCTTCCTACGTGCGCGACGTCGCTCCCGGTGAGATCGTGCGCTTTGGGGCCGACGGCATGAGCTGCGAGCAGGCGCTTGAACCCCGCAAATCGGCCGCATGCATATTCGAGTACGTATACTTCGCGCGTCCCGACAGCGTGCTCGACGGGCAGAGCGTTTACCAGGCCCGCCGCAACATGGGCCGCATCCTGGCCCAGGAGGCTCCCGCCGAGGTCGACCTCGTGCTCGGCGTGCCCGACTCGGGCGTGCCCTCGGCCATGGGTTACGCGTTCGAAAGCGGGATCCCTTATGCGGACGGCATCGTGAAGAACCGCTACGTGGGCCGTACGTTCATCCAGCCGACCCAAGCCATGCGCCAGCTGGGCATTCGCTTGAAGCTCAACCCGCTGCCCTCGGTCATCGCGGGTAAGCGCCTCGTGGTCATCGACGACAGCATCGTGCGCGGTAACACGTCCAAGCAGCTCGTGCAGATGCTGCGCGACGCCGGTGCGGCCGAAGTCCATCTGCGCATCGTATCGCCTGAGGTGGAATGGCCCTGCTTCTACGGTATCGACACCGACACGCGCGATCAGCTCATCTCGGCGAACATGGAGCTCGACGAGATGTGCGCCTGGATCGGGGCGGACTCGCTCGCCTTCATATCGATGGAGGGCCTGCGCGCCTCGGTGCCCGACGCGGTGAACCAGGGCTTCTGCGACGCGTGCTTCACGGGCGACTACCCGGTTGCCATTTCGCAGGTCGCGGCCAAGAAGGCCTTCATGACCAAGGGCGACTTCGCGGCGGCCTATGCGGCCGATGCGGTGAGGCTTTCAGTGTAAACCGGCGGGCATGTGCCCGCCCCGTCAGACAAGGAGCGTTTCCGCGATGCAAGAAGCGATGAGCAGCGGACCCGCCAAGGCCTGCGAGCAGTCCGACTCTGCTGCGTTGACCTACGCCGATGCGGGCGTGGATATCGAGGAGGGGGCTCGCGCGGTCGACGCCATCAAGGCCTCGGTCCACTCGACGTACCGTCCCGAGGTCATCGGCGATATCGGCGGGTTCGGCGGGCTGTTCTCCATCGCGGCGGCCAAGGACATGGACGACCCCGTGCTCGTGTCGGGAACCGACGGCGTGGGCACGAAGCTCAAGGTCGCCCAGCTGCTCGGCGAGCACGGCACGGTGGGCATCGATTTGGTGGCCATGTGCGCGAACGACATCCTCGCCACGGGCGCCGAGCCGCTGTTCTTCCTCGACTACATCGCGGTGGGCAAGCTTGACTCGGGCGCGGTCGCCGAAATCGTGGGCGGCATCGCCGAGGGCTGCCGTCAGGCCGGCTGCGCGTTGATCGGCGGGGAGATGGCCGAACATCCCGGCGTCATGGATCTTGACGACTACGACCTGTCGGGCTTCTGCGTGGGCGTGGTCGACCGTCCCCGGATGCTCGATCCCAAACGGGTTGCGCCGGGCGACGTGCTCATCGGCCTGCCTTCGAGCGGCCTGCACTCGAACGGCTACTCGCTTGCGCGCAAGGTGTGCCTCGAGGGGCGCGCGCTCGACGAAGTGCTCGCACCCGAGCCCGCGCTTGCAGGCGAAAGCGTCGCCCGCGCCCTGCTCACTCCCACGCGCCTGTACGTGAAGCCCGCACGCGACCTCATGGCCGCCTGCCCCGGTGCCGTGCGCGCGCTCGCCCACATCACGGGCGGCGGCATCACCGAGAACCTGAACCGTGCGCTCAACGAGCGCGTCGATGCCGTGGTCGAGCTGGGGTCGTGGCCGCTCCCTCCCATCGTGCGCTATGCGTGCGACCGTGCTCGCCTCGACGAGCGCGAGGCGCTTAAAACCTTCAACATGGGGCTCGGTCTCGTGCTCGTCGTCGATGCCGCGTACGCCGACGACGTGCTCGCGGCGCTCGCAGCAGCGGGGGAGGAGGCCTTCACGGTCGGTCGTATCGTTTCAGGCTCGGGAGCCGTGCGCTACGAGGGCGAGGGCCGCCTGCTCGGCTGACGTGGCGCTCGTGCGCCGCCGGTTTCGCGTATGGCACGCCGCACGCGACCGCGTGTTTTCATGATTCGAGGGGAGAGCAAAGGAGCACGTATGACGGATACGCTCAAAATCGGGGTCCTCGTGTCGGGGGGCGGCACCAATTTGCAGGCCATCATCGATGCGTCCCGTGCGGGGCTTCCCGTCGAGGTGGTGAAAGTGGTGGCGTCGCGGCCCGACGCCTTCGGCATCGAGCGCGCACGGGCGGCGGGCATACCGGTGCTCGTGATGAACCGCGAGGCCTATGCCGACCGCGAGGCCGCCGATGCGCTCATTGCGCGCGAGCTTTCCCAGGCGGGGGCATCCTACGCGGTCATGGCCGGCTATATGCGCAAGGTCACGCCGGTGCTGCTCGAAGCGTTCCCCGACCGGGTGGTCAACCTGCATCCGGCGCTCCTGCCCGCCTTCAAGGGCGCGCACGCCATCGAGGAGGCGTTCGAGGCCGGCGTGAAGGTTACGGGCGTGACCGTGCACTTCGCGAACGAGGACTACGATCGCGGCCCCATCATCGCCCAGAAGGCGGTGCCGGTCTTCGAAGACGATACGCTCGATACGCTCGAAGCGCGCGTCCACGAGGCTGAATACGAATTGTATCCCGAGGTCCTGGGCTTGTTGGCCGCAGGTCGTGTAGTCGTGGGAGACGACAGGAAGGTGCATATCCATGAATAGGGAGACCCTGGTGAAGATCGTCGAGGCCCTGCGCTCAGGCGAGGCGGTAGAGCTCACGTCCGAGGACGTTCCTGCGTTCTCGGAGGCGGCCTGCGCGGGTAACGGCAACATATCGCCCGAATACTTGCAGGTCATCACGGCGAGCTTGACGCAGGCCGACATTCCCGTGTTCGAACGGGCCTTGCGCGCCATCGACGAGGGCGACCTGGCCTGGCTCGGCTTCAAGGTGGTCTACGATGCTGCGGCGGCCGTCGC
This sequence comes from uncultured Eggerthellaceae bacterium, assembly GCA_963552775.1. Classification (GTDB taxonomy): domain Bacteria; phylum Actinomycetota; class Coriobacteriia; order Coriobacteriales; family Eggerthellaceae; genus CAUVMU01. Next base: position 5,910 of record CAUVMU010000019.1, read on the forward strand.
GAACGTCGACAACGAGGTGACGAAGAAGTACGGCGAGACGGGTTCGGCCGATGGCGAGCCGCTCGTGTTCTTCTGCAACGACGCCCAGGAAATCGTCGCATCGCGCCCCTGGTCTGCGCGCGATGCGTTCCAGATGAAGGACGTCACGCGCGGCCCCTCGATGCATAACGAGCAGTTCGATGGTCTCACCTGGGCAAGCGTGGCCCTGTTCGACCCGGTGCGCGTGTGGCTGCTCGGCGCTTCCGATGTGGCGAGCGAGCTTTCGACGCTCGCGGCGCACGTGGGCTTTGCGGTGACGGCCGTCGACTACGACCCGGCCTATCTGAGCGAGGAGCGCTTCCCCGACGCCGAGCGCATACTGCTGCCCGGCGGCAACTTCGATGCGCTTGCAGATTACGCCGCCGATACGGCCGACTACGTGTGCGTGCTCACGCGCGGCCATATGTTCGATCCGCAGAGCTGCATCTGGGCCGTGCGCCACAACGTGCACTACGTGGGCATGATGGGTTGCGCGGGCAAGAACAGCACGGTGTACGGGCTCGTCACCGCTGCAGGCGTCACCGACGGACAGTGGGAATCGGTCAAGCGTCCCATCGGGCTCCCTTTCGGGGCGAAGACGCCGGCGGAGCTTGCCATCGCCATCGTCGCCGAGCTCATCGACGTGCGCTACAAGCAGCGCTACAGCCAGGAGGCGCGCGACAAGCACGAGAAGAGCCTCGGGCGCTAGCCTGCGGCACGCAGGACTGCGACCTGCGGCACTGCGGCACGCAGGACTGCGGCGGCGAAGCGAGCTTTCGGCGCTGCGGCGCAACGGGCGTGTACCGACGCGTCGGCCTGCGACCCGCTACCGCGCGATACACACCTTCGACCTGGATAAATCCGTTCGCGCACCGCAGCTGCACGGCGCGCGGAGTACAGTCGATGCGGCATTGCGAGCAGAGGAAAGGCGGCAAGGTGGACAATCCCAAGATCAAGCGTGCGCTCTTATCGGTCACCGACAAGACGGGTATCGTCGAATTCGCCCGCACCCTGGTGGACGAGTTCGGGGTCCAGGTCATCTCGACGGGGGGCACGGCTCGCGTCATCGCCGAGGCGGGCGTTCCCGTCACCGAGATCGACGAGGTCACGCAGTTCCCCGAGATGATGGACGGCCGCGTCAAGACGCTGCACCCGCGCGTGCACGGCGGGCTTCTGGCCAAGCGCGACGATCCGTCCCATATGGCGCAGGCGCGCGAGCACGGCATCGAGATGATCGATATGGTGGTCGTGAACCTGTACGCTTTCGAGAAGACCGTTGCGAGCGGGGCGGACTTCGACACGTGCATCGAGAACATCGACATCGGCGGGCCTTCCATGCTGCGCTCGGCGGCCAAGAACTTCGCGAGCGTGGCCGTGGTCACGCAGCCCGAGCGCTACGGGGACATCCTCGCCGAGATGCGCGCGGAAGACGGCGCGCTGTCCTTCGAGACGCGCTGTGCGCTTGCGCTCCAGGTGTTCCAGACCACGAACGCCTACGACGGGGCCATTGCGCGTTGGATGGAATCTCAGCTTCAGGCGGCGCCCGAAGGGACGGAGCCGGCCCTGCTCGGGATATCCGCCGCCACGTTCGACTTGCATCTGGTCAAGCAACAGGATCTGCGCTACGGTGAGAACCCACACCAGGAAGCCGCGTTCTATCGGCTCGACGCGCTCGCCACGCCGCATTCGCTCGTAAACGCCGAACAGCTCAACGGCAAGGAGCTTTCCTACAACAATATCCTCGACACCGACGCGTGCTGGGCGCTCGTCCGCGAGTTCGACGAACCTGCCGTGGTCATCCTCAAGCACCAGAACCCCTGCGGTTCCGCTGTGGCCGCCGATGTGGCCGCTGCCTACGACAAGGCGTTCGCGTGCGATCCCAAGAGCGCGTTCGGCGGCATTATCGCAGCCAACACGGTCGTGTCCCGGGAAATGGTCGAGCACATCAACGAGAACAAGCAGTTCATCGAAGTCGTGGTTGCGCCCGATTACGAGCCGGGGGCCCTCGAGCTTCTGCAGCAGAAGAAGAACGTGCGCGTGCTGCGCACCGGCGGCGTGGACGCGCCTGCAGCGCTCGAGTTCCGCTCGGTCGACGGCGGCATGCTCGCGCAGCGCGTCGATTGCGCGACGGAGGATGCGGCGGCGTTCACGGTGCCCACAAAGCGCCAACCCACTCCCGAAGAGTTCCATGAGCTGCTGTTTGCGTGGAAGGTGTGCAAGGGCGTGAAGTCGAACGCCATCCTTGTGTCGCGCGACCATGCGGGCATCGGCATGGGTCCTGGCCAGCCTAACCGCGTCGACTCAGCGAAGCTCGCCTGCGAGCGCGCCCACGAGGCGTGCGCCCGCATGGGCGTCGCGCCCGTCGGGCTCGTGTGCGCCTCCGACGCGTTCTTCCCGTTCCGCGACACTATCGATACGCTTGCAGGGTACGGCGTGACGGCCATTATCCAGCCGGGCGGCTCTATCCGCGACGAGGAGAGCATCGCGGCCTGCGACGAGCACGGCATCGCCATGGTGTTCACGGGGCATCGCCACTTCAGGCATTAGGCTTATCGAGGGCGCAGGACTGGAGGCGAGCGCTCCTGCGCCCTTGCCCGCCGCGCTTCGTGCCTTCTGCGGCTCTTTGCGCGCTCGATGCGTCGAGCGCCCCGAGCAATCGCTGGGTCCCGAGCGATCGCAGGGTCCCAAGCGCCCGCCGGGTGCCCCGTACCTCGCGCGGCGACGCGAATCCGCATGCACGCCGCTTGCCGGATGTGCGGAATCGCTGTGATATATGGAGAGCACGCGAACCCTGTTTTGCGTGCATAGCCTGCGAAAGCTATACTGAACGGGTTTCGTCGGCACGTACCGGCACCCTGCTTTGCAACCTGAATCGGACGGAGCGGCATTGAAGCCCAACCTGAGCATCCGCAGCCTGTTTATCGGCCTGGTCATCGTCGTCGTGCTCGCTATGATCATCCTGCGCGGCGATCAGCTGGTCGAGCTTGCCGAAACCATGAAACAGGGCTATGCGCTCCCTTTGGTCGCCGCCATACTCACCCAGCTCGGCAAGTACTTCCTGCAAAGCGTGGCCTATACGTTCACGTTCGAGGCGGTCGGTGAGCGCTACGCTGTTCGCAACACGTTGCCGCTCGTGTTCGGCACGTTCTTCATGAACACCATCGCCCCTTCCGCGAACCTCGCGGGCATCACGCTCGTCGTCGACGATGCGCGCCGCCGCGGCATCGCGGCGGGCAAGGCCGGCTCGGCCGCGTTGCTCATGCAGATCACCATCGATTCGGGATTTGCGGTCATCATCATCGTCGGTTTCTCGGCCCTCGCGCTGACGGTGGGTCTGCCCATCGGGTGGTTCTTGCTCGGCCTTGTCGACGTGGTCGTGGTTGCGGCCATGGTCGCCGTGTTGTTTTTGGGCCGCACGCGCCCCGCTGCGCTCAGGCGGATCATGGAGACTGCCGAGCGTTTGGTGAACTGGGTGCGGGCGAAGCTGCGCAAGAAGCCGACGGCGTCGTGGGCCGAGAAGACCTCCGAGTCGTTCGGCGAGGCCGCAGGCCTTATCGTCGCCAATCCCCGTCCGACGGTCAAGGCGTTCTGCTGCTCCGTCGGGGCGAGCCTCTGCGAGCTCGCCTGGGTCGTGGGGGGGGGGTTCAGCGTCGGTGTGTCGGGCATCGCGGTGGTGGTGTGGGGCGATGTGGTGGCCACGCTGTTCGCCATGTTCTCGCTGACGCCTCAGGGCGTGGGTTTCGTCGAGGCGGCCGTGCTCGTGGCGTTCACGACGTTCGGGGAATCCACGGCGGCCGGGTTGTCTATCGGCCTTGTGTACCGCGGCATCGTGTTCTGGATGCCCTTCCTCATCGGTGCCGTGCTTATTCAGATGACCTCGACGTTCCGTCGCGGGGACGATACGGTCCCGCTCATCGAGGAGGCCGAGAAGGCTTCCGGTTTCGACGTTGCGGCCGTGCTCGGCGAGGATTCCGGCGCAACCTCCGCAACCTCCGCTACGAGCGTGGCCCCTGCGGCCCCTGCGGCCCCTGCGGCGAGCGCGGGAGTGGGAACGAGAGGCAGGTCGTCGGTGCAGGTGCCTGCGGCCCCTGCGGCGAGCGCGGGAGGGTTCGAAGACGGACACGACGGCCATCGCTCTGCGGCGCACGCGGCTTCCGCGTCCGAAGAGTCGCGCCCTGCCGCTGGGAGCTCGAGCCGCACGGCGCCGTCCGCGCGCAGGCACGCTCCGGTGAAACGCCGCCCGTAAGGCGTGCGGCGAGCCGCCGCCGCTCGGCGAAATTCGATTCGTTCAGCTCGTCGGTGCTCGCAGGGGCGTCCTTTGATTCGTTCACAACGGTCATTGGGCCGATCGGCTTCGTTGGTCGGCATCCGCAGGGTCACGTTTTGGCTCGCCTGCAGAGGGCATCGGGGCTCGATCTTGTTGAAAACTGGCTCATCCATATGTCAGTCCGCCGATCTTTTGGCGTACGTCGAGCGGTCCACCTGTGCGATTCTTCTGGAGGGTTGAGCGCATGGGGAACCTGTCTAGGCGTTTGTTGAAACGTTGGCGGTAATTATTTAGCGTGTTGACGATTGGGAGCCCCTATGATATCGGCAACCCCAGGCAGTACTTTCGGTCGAGGATGCACGCCACGAGCGACGACGACGCGCACGAGCCCTCGATCGGTGTCGCCTCCGGCATGGGTGCCTCCTCGATCCGCACGGGCGTCTCTTTGCCGTCGGCCCCGTCGGCCCGGCTGCCTCGGGAAGGCGCCCTTCGACCAGGAGGACCATGTCGACGTCCTTGGTGGCGCGGAACTCGAGGTCGGCATCTCCTAGCAGAACCTCGTATGCGGTGCCGCCGATGACCACGTAGCTGTCCTCGAGCCCTGCCATGTGCTCTTTGAAGCGATTCAGTCCTCTGACTCCGCGTGCTACCATAGATCCTCCCCGTCGAACAAATCGTTCAGCTCCTTCTCGATTTGTTCGTCTCCGCTGTCGGCAAGCGAAAGGGCCAACGACACGTCGTCGACGTCCTTCCCGCCGGCTACGAGTGGCTCGTACGTCCATACTTGGAGTTCGATCGTGTCATCGTCGGCGATCTCGCCTCTGAGCACCTCCGCGAAGGACAGGTCTTTGAGTCTCTTTCGGGATACCGCTTTGCGTTCGATCGACGGGGCGGTGAGCATGGATCGCGCAGCCAAGGCGGTCTCGCCGGCGTCGGGCAGCGTCTCGAGCGCCGCCTCGCGTTCGACGTGAAGGATGCTGTTGACGGGGGAGGCCAGCAATGGCTTTGCCGTCCTCAGCAGCTTGCCTGCGTCGCGCTCGCGTTCGAGCAGTATCGACCTCCCGCTTTTCGAGCGGACGACGAGTCCCTGTTCGTCGAGCTCGGCCAGAGCTCTCGATGCGTCGCTCGGCGTGAGGTTAGCGACCCTCCTTAGCTTTGCGCGCTTTTGATCTCAGGATGGGCGACGAGGGCGACGAAGGCCGCTTGCGCCCTGGAGGAGAGGCGGTCCTCCCGGCGGTACCTCCGGGGTTCCCTCGATGTCGCCGCAAAGGCCAGGAAGGGGAGGAGGGCCTGCACGCCAGGAACGACGAACGGCACTCCCTGTGCAACGAGCGCTTTTCTCTGCCTCGCGTCCAGGGTCTCGCTGACGATGGCTACGGGTAGGTCGGTGTACCTGCCCAGTTGATTATGTACTTTCTTGATACCCGGGAGGCCTTCCGCGTTTCCCACCTTCGCGGCTACGAACGCTATGTCGCCGACCGCGCATCGAGCGCAGGATGCCGAGCGCGAAAGGAAGAGCGGCAGGTCGGCGTCGGGG
>CAUVMU010000020.1:0-11578 GCA_963552775.1 uncultured Eggerthellaceae bacterium
AGGAAGCACCTCGAGGAATCGCTGAAGGATCCCGAGTTCAAGCAGGAATGGGACGCGCAGGCCGCCGAGCGCGAGGTGATGCGCCAGATCGCCGAGGCGCGCAAGGACGCGGGCATGACCCAGGCCGAGCTCGCCGAGGCGTGCGGCATGAAGCCCGCGAACCTCTGCCGGCTCGAGAACGGCAACGGGAATCCCTCCGTCGCCACGCTGAGCAAGATCGCCCAGGGCCTCGGCCGCAAGCTCGAGATCAGCTTCGTCTAGCCCCTTGCATGCCAACTTTGCGTGAGCAGAATTTGAGCAGATTGTTCCGCTTGCGGTTGTTATGAAAACAAGTCTGTGATCTGGTTGTTTACGAAATCACATGCCGTTGTGCCATGCTAACGTCTCGCTGAGCAGGTTCTTGAGCCTCTTGTTGCCCTGCCTGGATGCGCCGATCGACGATATCGGGGTGCCCGACCGGCGGTTCCTCGGGGCGATGCCGCAATGAGATGCCAGGTGGCGGCGGTCCGGGAAGCCGCCGATATCTATGCTGATGACGAGTTCGGACGCGGTCCGCGGGCCGATATCCGGAACGGTGAGCGGGCACCCGTACGTGTCGTCGCCCGCGAGCAGCGCGGCTATGCGCGCGTCGAGGGTCCCGCCGCCCTCGCCCTTCCGATTGCCGGCGCGCCGATGTCGCGCACCTGGTCAACTGCCACGAGCGTTCCTCCTCCGACCTGCGCAAGCAGATCGTCGAGTCCCCTCTCCGGATTTGCGACGGCCCGGTTCGCGGCAGCTTCGCCCTTCGCCGTGACGAGGCGGGCCCAATGCGGGCCCTTCCCGACGTCGAGCTCCGACACGGCTTTGCGGACGATTGCGGGCTTCACCATGGTATCCCCCGATCGTTCGGTCGATTGAATGCCGGCTCGCGCGACGCCCGCATCACCTGGCCGCGGCGCTTTCGAAGGGGCCCGGCAGGTCCCTATCGGTTGTCTGGGCCGGCGACGCCCGCGTCGGCAACGCCCCCCGCTCGTGGGGCAGGGGCGGAGGGCCGTCCGCGGGCGCCCGATCGGCAGCCCATTCGGACATGGCCCAATCGTAATCCGTCAATGACGATGAGGATTGTGATGCTCGGATTAGCTACGACTCAGACTGTAATGGAGTAGAATGTGCCGAAACGGGGAAACGGAGCGGACATGCAGCAGTCATACGAAGCCAACGATGTCGAGGCCTTCTCCCGGGATAGGGAGAGCCACTACTTCGACAGGAAGAGCGTGCGCAAGGATGCTGCCGAAATAGCCAAGCACATCATGGCCTTCGCGAACGCGGCGGGCGGCAGGCTCGTTGTGGGCATCGAGGACGACGGGGCCGTGAGCGGCTTCAAGCGTGAGAAGGCGCATGGCGTAGAGGAGTTCGAGCAGGCGCCCCTGACGCTGCTCGCGCCGACCCCGTCAGTGAGAAGCGAGCGCGTCGCGGTCGTCAACGAGAGGGGCGAGGACGACGTTGTGCTGGTGCTGGACGTTGATTTTATGGACGGTCAGGTGGTAAGGAGGCGCACGGACAGCAAGGTGGCGCTTCGCGAGGGCGACAGCAGCGTGTGGCTCGACCACGATCAGATCACGGCGCTGGAGTACGACAAGGGGGCCATCCGCTACGAGGACGCGATATGCGAGGAGGCGACGCTCGAAGACGTCGACCCCGAGGCCGTGGCGGCGTACAAGCGGGCCATCGGCGCGGACGTGGGTGACGAGCAGCTCCTGCGGAGCCGCCACTTCCTGAAGGGCAGCCACCTCACGAACGCCGGTGTCTTGCTGTTCGCGGCGGAGCCGTCGTTCATCCTGCCGCAGGCGCGCGTGCGCGTGCTCAAGGTCGACGGGACCGAGATGGGCGTGGGGTCGAGGATGAACATCGTGAAGGACGAAACCTTCGACGGCCCGCTCGTGAAGGCGCTGCCCGCGGCGAAGGCCTTCATCGCCTCGCAGCTGCGCGACTTCCAGTTCCAGCAGCCGGGCGGGCGGTTCGCGACGATCCCCGAGTACCCGGAATTCCCCTGGTCAGAAGGCCTGGCAAACGCCATGGCGCACCGCGACTACTCGATCGCCGGGGAGTACACGCGCATCTACATATACGACGACCGCATGGAGATACAGAGCCCCGGCAAGCTGCCGAACATCGTCACGCTGGGCAACATGCGCTACACGCGCTACTCCCGCAACCCGGCCATCGCGCGCGTGTTCACGGCCTTCGAGTGGGTGCGCGAGCTCAACGAGGGCGTGAGGAAGATCTACGAGGACATGGAGGCGGCGGGGCTGCCCGAGCCCGAGTTCAGCATGCCGAACAAGATGTCGGTGAAGCTGACGCTGCGAAACGACATAGCCAACCGCATACCGAGGCTGCAGGGCGAGAGGCTGAACGGGTCCCGCAAGGGCCCGGAGGCGCCTTCCGGGAGCTTGACCGCCAACGAGGAGGAGGCCCTGCGGATCGCGAGGGAGGATGGCCGCGTCACCACCGGGTCCCTCGCGGCGTCCACGGGCATGACGCGGCAGGGCGCGTCCGCCGCCCTGAAGAGGCTCGCGTCGAGGGGCCTGCTGACCTGGCACGGCAGCGCCCAGCGCGACCCTCACCAGTACTACCAGATTCCCTGACCGGATGGGCTTTCATGGTTTGCAGTAGTTTGCAGTAGTTTGCAGTAGCTTGCAGGTGGTGCAGGACCGCGCGACACCGCCGGGCTCGATTGGAAATGGAGGGCCGGACGTTGTTTGCCAGCGCTATCGAGATCTCGAATTATCGCCTGTACGGCCCTGGTGAGTTGTTTCGCATCGACGACTTCAACGTGCCGGATGGGGCCCCGGGCTCCGGGCTGAACATGATCGTCGGGGAGAACGGGTGCGGGAAGACCTCGCTGCTTGAGGCGATAGCCCTCCCGCTACTCGAGTACAAGGCGGAGGCCTTCAGCCTGGACGACCTCAACGACGTCGGCTCGAGGGCCTCCATAAAGGTCGAGGGCCCGAGGCCCTTCACCGTGAAGAAGACGATGCCGAGGGGCGAGTTCAGCGCACGCGGGCTCGCGTTCGAGGGCGGGCTCAGGTCGCGTTCGAACTCCTCGTACCTATCGACCCTGTGCGTGGGCGACAGGCAATTCGTACCCGTGGATTCTGGCGACCTGAAGCCGGGCAGCCCCGACCTCCGCGTCTCGGTCAACAACCCCTTCTCCGGGCCGCGGTTCTCCGAATCCGACGTCCTCTTCCTCGACAGGAACCGCACCAACCAGGCGCGCTCCGGGAGCTTCGGGAGGACGAGGTTCGACAGGCTGATGGAGGATTTCGACTACCAGTACATTCGCTCATCGAAGCCGGTAGTCAACTTGAACGAGCGCCTCGACGCCGAGGTGAAGGAGGGATGCGTGTCGAACGGCTTCCTGGCGCAGGCGGTGGCGGCCTTCGAGGAGATGAGCGGGAGGACGGTTCACCTCGACTTCCTCAACAACTACGCGCCGTTCGAGAGCGCCTTTTTCGCGGTCAAAGGCGACGACGCCCGTCAGATACCCTTGAGCAGGATCGGGTCGGGCTACGAGATGGTCTTCTGCATTTTGTATTCGTACTATCTGGCACAGCAGGGCGGAAAGGACCTCATCCTTATTCTCGACGAGCCCGAGCTCCACCTGCATCCTTCGCTCCAGCAAAGACTGATGGAGTTCCTGATCAAGGCTTCTGCGGAGGCCCAGGTCTTCATGGCCACGCATTCACCGCTGCTGGTGAAGCAATCCATGGAGTGCTCGGCTGTGAAGCATGTGATGCTCGATAAAGCCGGGTCGTGCATCGACATGGGGAACCGTGTCTTGGAGTACTTGTCCAGCAGCGAAATCAACTACCTGGCTTTCGGGCTGGCGACGGCGGAGTATCACAACGAGCTTTACGGCGCGTTGCTGGAGATGTCCAGCATCTCAGGAATAAAGGACTTCGACTCCAGAGTCCTCGCGAGCGACGGTGCGCCAAAGGACCGCCCTTGGAAGGGGCGTCCGAACGAGGTCACCATCCACACATTTATCCGGAACCAGATCCATCACCCCGAAGACAACGGAACCCCTGAGGCCGACAATCTGGCCGAGTCAATCAGGGGGCTCAGGGCTCTGGTTACAAAGACGAAGATTCGGAGCTGAGCGGCGATGGCGAAGCGTGACGGGCCGGGTGTATGCCGCATCTGCGGAAAGGCGAAAGAGCTCAGCTTCGAGCACATCCCGCCGAGAAGCCTCGGCAACAACGGGCCCTCCAAGATGTACAAGGCGGTGGACATCGTTGAGGCGTGCGGAGCCTTCGACTCATCCAAGACCGAAGGGGCGAGGTACATGCAGCAGCAGCGAGGGACGGGCTTCCAGACGCTATGCAGGGACTGCAACAGCTATCTCGGACGAAACTACGTAGGCGAGTACGCGAAGTGCGTCAAGGAGCTCGGTTGTATGCTCGCGGCCAACCCTCCCGCAGAGGGGGAAGGCGGGATTCGCCTCGACGGGGGAGGCGTCAACGTCCTCGCCCTCTTCAAGCACGTCATCGGCAACTTCAGCGCAACAACGGCGGAAGGGAGCATGGCCGATTGCCGGCGGTTCCTGCTAGATAGGGAGAACCGCAATTTCCCTGGTAGATATAGGTTGTTTATGTTCGCGGTCCCCGAACAGGGGGCCGGGATGTTGGCAACAGGATGGGCAACGCTGTTTCTGGGCCCGGAGGGGGCTGTTTACTATACTGTTGCCGCCGTTGCAGCGTTTCCCGTGGGATCCTTCCTTCTTGACGCCGAGCGATCCAGCTGTGAGCCAGACGGACTTGGCTGCGAGGTAACGGCGTTCGCAACCGCCGAATAGGGAACCAAGCCAGGATTCGTACTCGAATTGCCCTATATGGACATCGGAAAGATGTGGCCGGTCCCGACGCAGAGCCAACCGTGCGATATCGGCTTTCGAGCGCCTACATGAATCGGAACACCGCTCTGAACAGCCACTTGAAGAACCGCAATGCATATTTCATTCCGACGCTCCCTCCTCAGTGAACTCATGGGGTATCGCGATTAGCCGCGCGGCCGGCGAGAGCATCGACGTAAGAAGCGCCCTGGGCTCGGTGCTGAGCACCGCGGCGACCGCCCTGAATATTACGCTTAATACTGAGCACCGTTCCGCTAATTGCTGAGCGCCATAACGCTAAATACTGAAGCGTATAACGCTTCGAATCAGACACCTCCATAATTTGGAATGCATGGCAAAGACGACCATGCATTTTCTATCTTAGGAGGTTCTAATACGAAGCCAGAGATTTCGTACAGAGAAATCGTGCGCCTGACGGTCGCAGGCGGCTATTCGCAACGTGGGATAGCCGCTGTCGCGAACTGTTCTGCGGGCACGGTTTCCAATGTGCAAAGGAGAATGCGCTCAAGCGGAATCGACGATGATGCCGCACTGCCGATGAGCGAAGGCGAGCTGCACGGACTTCCGGGCGGCAGCAGGGGCCGTGCCCCCAACCAAGATCATGCCCAGCCCGACTTCGCAGCGATTGACGAGCAGTTGCCTAGGCACAATGGGCTTACTCTCATGATTCTTTGGGAGGAATACGCGAAAAGACGTGCCGATGCGGGCAGGGAGGCCTGCATGTATTCGTTTTTCGCGCAGAAATACCGCGAATGGAGAAGCGCCTCTGATCTGTCCCTTAGGATTACGCATGTGCCCGGGGACAAAATGGAGGTTGACTGGGCAGGTGCCGCCATGGGATACGTTGATTGCTTCGCCGGCGAGATTCTCACGGTCCATATTTTCGTGGCGGCCCTTCCGTATTCGCAGTATACGTTCGCGAAGCCGGCCGAGTCCATGGGCAGCGATTCATGGGTCGCCTGCAACATCGCCGCGCTACGCTTTTCCGGCGGTGCTCCGCGCATCATAGTGCCCGGCAACCTGAAGACCGGCACCGATGCGCGTGCTTCCGACGAAGTGAGGGTTGACCGCGCCTTTCAAGAGTTCGGCGACCATTGCAGCACGGCCATCATCCCGACGGGTGCGCGCAAGCCAAAACACAAGGCAAGCGTTGAGGGCGACGTCGGCAAGATTGGCGAGCGCATGGCCCTCATGCTTCGCAACACGCGCTTCTTTTCTCTGGAAGACATCGAGCGGGCAATCTTGGAAAAGCTCAGCGAGCCCAACGCGCGCCCCTTCAAAAGACGCAAGGACGGAAGCCGCACGGAGGCGTTTCCAACCAGAGAAAAGCGCATGCTCGCCCCGCTTCCTGCGGCAGGCTTCGAGCCAGGGCGCCGGACACGGCGCTCGGTAAGCCCGGATTACCGCGTGTCCGTGGGGGCCTCTGCCTGTACCGTCCCTTATGCCTTTGCAGATCAAGCGGTCGATGTGCGCATCGGGCGCGACGTTACCGAGGTTTTCTGCGATGGGGGGGCGCATAGCCGCGCACGCCAGATCGAAGGAGAAAGGCGGCGATGTGAAGCGGAAATCCCATCGACCCAAATGGCGTACGGATCTCCTCGAGCAACCAGGAGAGCGGTTCGGACAACGCGCAGAAGAAGAGATCGGCCCTTGGGGGCACGAGGCGGCAGAAGCGATGCTTTCCGCGGGCAAGGTCGAGGAGGAAGGCCGCCGTCCCTGCGCCAAGCTCCTCAACCTCGTTTCCTCCTACGGGCAAGATGCCGTAGGGACCGCATGTGAAAGAGCATGCGGCATCGCAAGATATCCCAGTCTCAAAACCATCGAGATCCCGCTCAAAAACCAACCGGGCAAAGACGAGCAGAAGCAAGCCTTGGAAGACTACGCGATCTTGCGAGATGAAGATTACTGCACGCGCAATGCAAACCGCACCGGCGCCGACGAAACGGAAGGTGGACTATGGGTCCTGAGCAAACAGTAGAGAAGATGAAGACCATGAAGCCGTCCGCCGTGGTTGGGGCGCACGAGCAGCAGCCTGCAAACCCATCCCGCTTTGCCGACATGGGCTTTGACGAACGGTTCGCCATGCCAGTCGATTATGGATCAGATGCCAGGCGCACGAACAAGATCGAAAGGCTCATCGACGGCTCAAGTATGTGCTTCAAGGCCGCATGCCCAGAACAGATCAACTACGACCCGACACGTGGTTTGGATAAACCCCAGATGGCAAGGCTGCTCGACTGCACGTTCATCGGCAAGAGCCAAAACGTGATATTACAGGGTGCGAGCGCTTCGGGCAAAACTCGGGCGTCTTGCGCAATGGGGGCGGCTGCCTGCCGCAAGGGCTATAAGGTCGAGTACTGCAAGATGCGCAACCTCATCGACGGGCTTTTGGCGCTGCGCGCCGCAGTTGACGGAAGTTACCAAAAGATGATAACCCGGCTCAAAAAGACGCCCTTGCTCATAATCGACGACTTCTTGCTGCACGGGGTTTCCTCTGACGACATGGGGGAGTTGCTCGAGTTGGTCGATGCAAGGCTCTTGGCAGGTTCGATTATCCTGTGTTCTCAATACAAGCACGACGGTTGGATAAAGATCATGGGGAGAACGGCCATATCCGAGGCGTTCATGTCACGCGTAAAATCAAGCTCCCACGTCATAGAAATCAAAACAACCGAAGACATGCGCATTGAAAACAGTGATTTGCCCTAATGAAACGGCAGGCACACCGCAACCCTCGCGGTGTGCCTGCTAGGTGCTCAGTAATTACCGGAACACTGCTCAGCAATTAACGGAACAGCGCTCATTTTTTGGCGTAAAAAACAGCCGGGGCATCCCCAGGAATGCGAGGCTGAAATCAGCCCCCGTCTTGGCCATATGGCCGTGTTCGTGATGGAGGTAGAGCACCTTTCCGGAAAGCAGGCCAGGAAGCTGACTATAGCAGCCGATACCATCATGACGGTGGCCGAATCCTGCTTCTGACCGGTACAGCCTGTTAACAGGCAAAACACATTCTCAAGGGATATCTCGTCGCGGTTCAAGGACCGAGGGACCGAGATAGGCATCCACCCGCTTTCCTATTGCGAGTTCTACGTAGCTTACACGGGCGACAAGCGCTTTGCCCTGCGGGAGTACCTCACCTACGGCGGCATGCCGCACCTGTTCGACGAGCCGGACGAGGCCTCGAAGATGCGGTACCTGGAAAATCTCGTCACGCAAACGTACCTGAGCGATGTCGTGGAACGCAACGACGTGCGGCTTCCCGAGGAGATGGGCACGCTCTTCGACGTGCTCTGCTCGACCACGGGTTCACTCGTCAACCCGAGCGGGCTTGCGGGCACCTTGCAGGCGAAGAAGCACGTCAAGATAGCGGGCGACACGGTGCTATCCGACGACCCGCCTCCGCATCATCATCCGGATGGTTCGCGCCCGCCCGGTTGGCCTATCATCGGCACAGCTGGAATAGATGGCGGAAAGGGGTCGCGATGGCGTCGAGCAGCGCGCAGAAGCTCAAGGTCCTGCACCTGTCAACAAGCAGGCGCACGTGCACGGGCGCCCCAAGGGGCAGGACCGGTCGGACTTCGTGGCAGTCGACCTGCTGCAGGATGCGATCGCCCGCAAGGACAAGGCGCCGTTCCGGTGCGTGAGAGCCCTGTCTTCTACGGCTGGCTCGCTGCGCTCGGAGTTGGCGCAGAGGCGCTGAGGCCCAAAGCGCTGCGCGACGGCTACGCCGGCTGGCTCAGGGGGATTTTGGACAAGTATGAGAACTAGAGGGCGCGCATCGTCAAGAAGGTGCTTGCACTCAGCGCCGCGCGGCCGATCCAAGGGGGCTCCCTGCTTTCTGCGCAGTACAATACCCCCTGCCCGAGATGCAAGAACGCCAGAGCCTCCTAATCCAAGGGGGCTCCCTGCTTCCCGCGCAGTACAATGGTCGGCAACCGCAAGCGAGGAGGTATGACATGAGGGACTTCGCATTCGAGCCGCCCCTGTCCGAGGGCGTCACCAGCGTCTGATTGCCAGCGCGAAGGGCGCCAGTGGGGTATGGCCGATATCGATTAAATGGACTAGGAGGGCGATCGGACGGACATGTGGGTCATCGCAGCATGCGGGTCTGCGCTTTTCGCGGGGCTTGTCGTCATCCTGGGCAAGCTCGGCATGCAGTCGACCGACTCGGACGTCGCAACTGCGGTGCGCACCATCATCGTGCTCGCGCTTGCGTGGGTCGTCGCCATCCTTGCCGGCTCCGTCGGCACCATCGGGTCGCTCTCCGCAACGACATGGGTTTTCCTCGTGCTGTCCGGCCTTGCAACGGGCGCCTCCTGGATCTGTTACTTCAAAGCGCTGTCGCTCGGCGACGTGAACAAGGTCGTACCTATCGACAAGAGCAGCGCCGTGCTCGCGGCATTGTTGGCGATCGTCCTGTTCGGCGAGACGGCGAACCTCGCCATGAAGCTCATTTGCATCGTCGTAATCCTTGCGGGAACGCTCCTGATGGTCGAGCGGAAGGACGTTGCACGCACAGATCCCGTCAAGGGACGCGGATGGCTCGCATATGCCGTTCTTGCAGCCGTCTTCGCCTCGCTCACGGCGATCCTCGGAAAGATCGGCATCGACGGTGTGGAATCCAACTTGGGCACCGCGATTCGCACCTGCGTCGTGCTCGCGGCATCGTGGGGCATCGTCGCCTGGAAGGGCAAACTGCGCCTCGTACGGTCGATTGACCGGAGGGAGCTCGCCTTCCTCGTGCTGTCCGGACTCGCTACGGGTGCCTCGTGGCTATGCTACTACTACGCCGTGCAGACGGGCGTGGTGAGCGTCGTCGTGCAAATCGACAAACTGTCGGTGCTCGTCGCAATCGCCTTCGCATGGATCGCGTTCGGGGAGAGGCTGTCACGGAAGGCGGCCGCCGGCCTCATCCTGCTTGTAGTCGGGACGACTGCCATGACCGTATTCGCCTAGACTATCGCTCGGCGGTGATTCCCTATGAGGGCTTTCCTGGCGGGCATGCGCGTTTCCTGGTCGCTTCGATCAATGCCATGAGCCCCTCCGACCTTCATTGCGCCCTCGTCAGCGACTCGTCCGCCCGACCCGAAGGTCGTCGAAAACCCGAGGGGAGGCGATGCGCGCCATCCTGAAGTCCAACGCGCCCCGCCCCTCTCGGCATCTACTGCTGCGGCACCGTAAGCGCCGCCGGGCTCGCGATAGCCGCGGGCGACAAGATTCCGTAAGGAATAATGGAATCGTACTGACTGCCGAGGAGCGTCGATGTAGCCGGGCATCACATACGAGAAATGCGCTTGGGAACGGGACCCTGACGAGCTGGCGCTCATCCCTAAGGGCCGCAGACGCAAAATTCTGCCGACCTGCGAGGTTGCGGTCCCCGCGGACATAGCCGCGCTTCCCGTGGAGATTTCCGCACCGCTTGCGCAGCGCATCGCCGAGGTGGAGGTCTCGCTCGCCCGCTTCGACCAGGCGCAGGCCGCGCGCGAATACGCGCTCTCCGCGCTCCTGCTGCGCAGCGAGTCGTCGTCGAGCCCCCAGATCGAGCGGCTCACCTCCAGCGTGCGCAACGTCGCGCTCGCCGAGCTGTCCGACAAGGCGCCTGCCAACGCGCTGATCATCGCCGGCAACGTCGCCGCGATGCGAGAGGCGCTTGCGCAGGATGGAGTTGCGTATGACTCCATCTGCGCCATCCACGGCGTGCTCATGAGGGGCACGCGTGAAACGCCGGGCTTGCGCGACGAGCAGGTCCGGATCGGCGGCAGTCGCGCCTCCGCCTGCGGCATGCGGCAGCCTCGGTGCTACGCCGTCTCGCGTATCCAGGCGACGATCTCGCTCACGCGCTCAGGTGCGTCTTTCAGCGCTACAAGGTAGAACGTGGCGTGCGCCGACGCGTTGCGGATGGGAACGGCGACACGATCCTCGCTGATGCCGCGGTTCTGGGGAGCGTCGGTCGTGAAGCCGAGAAGCTGGGAGCTCTGGAGCAGCTGGATGAACACTTCGCGGTCCTTCTGGAAGATGGTCGTCGCGTTGGGCATGGCTTCCTCGCATACGTTGCGCCAAAACCCGATCTGCTCGAACACGAGGAACGTCTCGCCGTCGATGTCGGACCAGTCGACGCTGGGCATACTGGCGAACCGGCTCGACGTGGGAGCGTACAGCGACAGGCTCTCCGTCATGAGCGGCGCGCATTCGCAGTTGGGAAGCGCGATGGGTCTACGCGTGATGGCGAGGTCGATCTCGCGGTCGAACAGGCACCGTTTGATGACGCCTTCCTCCAGAATATCCGGCTCCAGTATGGTTCCAGGATAACGCTCGATCACGCGAGCCGTCAGATTCCAGGTCGGAGCGGGCGCGATCGAGCCTACTTTCACCGTGCGTGCACGTCGGGCCAGGCCGTCGAACGTGTCGCGCATGCGCTTTTCGGCGGCCAGCATGTCCCGCGCATGCTCCACGGCGAGTCTGCCGGCTTCGTTCAACTCGACGTGGTTGCGCGTGCGGTCGAAGAGCTCCTGGCCCAAGTCGGTTTCGAGGCGCTTCATCGAGCGGGAGAGGGAAGGCTGCGTAAGGTGCAGCTTCTCGGCTGCGGCTGAGATGGTTCCCAGGCGCTCTATTTCCACAAGTTGTCTGAGCTGTTCGAGTTCCATGGCGCTCCTATGCGTTTGATGCATACTGAGATGCCTGCTTAGC